>URYV01000029.1 GCA_900552285.1 uncultured Oscillospiraceae bacterium | reverse complement strand
CGCCGACATTAAGGACGGGATAACATACCGCGGCGACGAATACTCCGTTCGCCAGCTTGTCTCCATACTCACCGACAACGCCGTGAAATATTCGTCGGATGGCTCTCCCGTTGATTTTTCACTTAAAAGAGCAAAAAAGGCGTCATCATACAAATGCTCAAACCTTTGCGATGAAATTGACGAGGGCGAGCTTTCAAAGCTTTTCGACAGATTTTACCGAGGGGACAAATCACGCTCGTCAAAGGGCGGTTTCGGAATCGGTCTTTCCCTTGCGCGGAGCATTTGCGAGGCACATAAGGGCGAAATCGGCGCAAAAAAAATCGGTGAAAACAAAATCGAATTCACCGCCGAGCTTAAATAGCGTTCGGAAAAATAATTTTTAAAGACCGAAGGACACCGAAAGGGCCTTGTCGATAAGATTCATGGAAAAGCTGTCCAGCGCGCCCATGCGGCTTTTGAGCCGCTTTTTGTCAAGGGTTCTGACCTGCTCGAGAAGAACTATCGAGTCCTTTTGAAGGCCTGTTTTTGCCGAATTGATTTTTATATGGGTGGGAAGAGCGGTTTTTTGGCTTTGGCTTGTTATGGCCGCGGCAATAACGGTGGGACTGAACTTGTTTCCCACGTCGTTCTGAACTATAAGTACCGGTCTGATTCCACCCTGCTCCGAGCCCACCACCGGGCTTAAATCGGCATAATAAATATCTCCCCGTTTTACCTGCATAAAAACACCTCCGCACGGCCTTTCGGCCGAAGTTTTCACACCTATCTTTGGCATCTTAAACGCGATTTATTCCGAATGCTTCCGATATATTGTACGGAGGTTGTCCCGCCTGTGTTACAAAAAGAGGTGAAGAACGGCAAAAAACCGTTCTTCACCCTTTTTAAGTTTTACTGACAGCCGCAACCGCAGCCGCAGTCGTTGTTATTGCTGCCGCCGCAACCGAGGAGCAGTAAGAGAACGAGCATAATGATCCAGCAGTTGGAAGCATTGCCGAAGAAATTACCGTTGCACATTAGTTTTTCCTCCTTTCCAGCCTTCACTACCATTCTATTCCGATACCGACTCCCGGTGACATTTTACTTGACTTTTATTTTTGCCCGTTTATAATTTTAACAGAACACATAACGGGGGACAAAACAGTGACCGAAAAGCTTTACGAAAACGATTCCTTTCTGCTCGGCGGAAAATGCCGTGTGGAAAGCTGCAAAAAAACCGACGGCGGATTTGCCGTCAAAACCGATGTGACGGTGTTTTTCCCCGAAGGGGGCGGCCAGCCGGGAGACAGGGGAAAAATCGGAAAGGCGGATGTCCTCGACACCTTCTTTGACGGCGGCGAGATAATACATCTTTGCAGCCTGCCTCTCGAAGAGGGAAAGGAATACACCATGGCGGTGGACGGCTCCCTTCGTCTCGACAACATTCAGCAGCACACCGGCGAACATATGCTGTCCTATGCCTTTTGGCATCTGTTCGGCATAAAAAACGTCGGATTTCACATGAATTCCGAACTTGCCACCATCGACCTTGAACGGGAGGTTTCGGCCGAGGAAATCAAAAAGGCCGAGGAATTTTGCAACAATCAAATATATCAAAATCTGCCCATAAAAACCTACTACGCCTCTCTCGGCGAGCTTAAGAACAAAAAGGTGCGAAAAATCTCCGAAAAGGGCGGAGACCGCCCGAGGGTGGTGGAAATCGTCGGAGGAGATATATGCACCTGCTGCGGAACCCCCGCCGCCTTTACGGGAACGGTGGGAATTATAAAGGTCGTCAAGGCCGAAAAGAACCGTTCGGGCAGCCGCCTGACCTTTCTTTGCGGAAAGCGCGCCTTTGAATTTTTCGAAAAACAAACCGAAATCGCAAGGCGCTCGGCCGAAATGTTTTCCTCGGAATTTTCGAGTCTTCCCGAGCGGATATGCGACATGAAGCAAAAAATATCCGAGCTTAACCTCACCATTAAGGAAAAAACCTCGCTTTTGTCGGAATTTCGGGCAAGGGAGATTGTCTCCTCGGCAAAAGACGGCTTTGCCGTTTCCTTTCTCGAAAACGTCGGCCAAAAGGAGGCAAGAACGCTGCTTAACAAGGTTTGCGAAAAAGCCGACTGCGCCGTTCTCGTATTTGCCGAAAACAGCCGCATAAATTATGTGCTTGGTGCCGCAAAGAACAGCCCCTTTGACTGCAAATATCTTTGTGAAATTTTAAACGGTCTTTACGGCGGCAAGGGCGGCGGCTCAAAAGCCTTTGCCCAAGGGGGCGGAAATTTCTGCTCCGACTGGAAAGAGCGCGGCGAAATCTTTATCAAAACCGCAGGGAGGAAATAACATGAATTATATAGTATGCGTCGACAAAAACTGGGGAATAGGAAAGGGCGGAGACCTGCTTTTTTCCCTCCCCTCCGACATGAAATTTTTCCGCGAAACCACCTCGGGAAAAACCGTCGTCATGGGGAGAAAAACTCTGCTTTCCCTCCCCGGCGGGCGGCCGCTCAAAAATCGGCGCAACATCGTGCTGACGAGAAACAGGGATTTCCGCTGCGACGGAGCCGAGGTTGTCTTTTCGGTTGAGCAGCTTTTTAAAATCATCGACAAAAACGACGGCGATGTTTTTGTCATGGGCGGAGCGGAAATTTACAACGCTCTCTATAATTTCTGCAAAACCGCATATATTACTAAGGTGGCCGACGACGGCGGGGCCGACGTGTTTATAAAAAATCTCGACCGCGAACCGAACTGGAAACTTTCAAAGGAAAGCGACCCCATAAAAGAAAACGGCCATGAATTTGTTTTCTGCACCTATGAAAATCTTGAGCCCGAAGAAATATAAAAAGGGCTTGACTTTTTTTAAAAAAGGGACTATAATAAAAATAGTAATTATTATTACTTTTAAAGGAGTGTTATTTATGGAACTTAAAGGCTCAAGAACCGAGGCAAATCTTAAGGCGGCTTTTGCCGGCGAATCTCAGGCAAGAACAAAATATGACTTTTATGCCTCAAAGGCGAAAAAGGAAGGCTTTGTTCAGATTGCCCAGCTTTTCGAGGAAACCGCGGCAAACGAAAAGGAGCACGCAAAAATTTGGTTTAAACTCCTTTCGGGCATAAACGGCACCGCAGACAATCTTTCCGATGCGGCGGCGGGCGAAAACTTCGAATGGACCGATATGTATAAGGGTTTTGCCGAAGAGGCAAGGGCCGAGGGCTTTGACGACATTGCCGAGCTTTTCGAAAAGGTGGGCGAAATCGAAAAGACCCACGAGGAGCGTTATAAAAAGCTGCTTGCCAACGTAAACGGAAGTCTTGTTTTCTCCCGCGACGGAGACATGGTTTGGGAGTGCTCCAACTGCGGCCACATTCACATCGGAAAGGCGGCGCCGGAGGTATGTCCCGTCTGCGCCCATCCGAGAAGCTATTTCCGTCTTAAAGCGGAGAACTATTGATTTTTCGGCCGTCCGACGTTTCTTTCGGGCGGCTGTTTTACTTAATTTTTGTTTTAGAGGTACAAACATAATGAGCACCGAAAGATTTAACGGCAAAGGAGACGTTTATGCCTTTGCCCGCCCGTCATATCCCGCCGCACTTTTTGATTATCTTACGGAAAAGCAAATAATATCCGAGAAAACGGTTGCGGCCGACATCGGCGCCGGAACGGGAATTTTTTCGGCGGCGCTTTGCCCGTATGTGAAAAAGGTTCTTGCCGTCGAGCCAAACCCCGACATGAGAGCGGCTGCCGCAAAAAGCGACATTACATGGATAAACGGGACGGCCGAAAACACGACTCTTGCCGACAAAAGCGCCGACATCGTCACCGCCGCCCAAGCCTTTCATTGGTTTGACAAATCGGCCTTCAAAAAGGAATGTAAAAGAATTTTAAAGGACAACGGATTTGTCGTTCTCGTATGGAACAACAAGGACAAAGAAAGCCCCGTGATTCGTGACTGCAACGCCCTTTTTAAATGTCTTTGCCCCGACTTCAAGGGCTCGTCAAACGGGTTTGATTTTGAAGGGACGGCATTTTCCGATTTCTTTGAAAGCGCTCCCGAAAGGGTTTGCTTTAAAAACCACGTGACACTTGACCGAGAGCATTTTATTAAAAGGCAGCTTTCCTCGTCTTTTGCTCCCAAAGAAGACGGAAAAAGTTTTGAGGAATTTGTCGGCGGCTGTGAAATGATTTTTGAAAAATATCAACGGGACGGCAAGATTATTTTCCCCTACAACACCCTTTGCTTTTACGGCAAGGTATAATTCTTCAAAACAGAATCGCCATCGGGATTTTTCGACAAAAAAAGCAGAAACATCGGCAGCTTCGGTCCGAAATGTTTCTGCTTTGTTTTTTGTTTTTATTTGACGATTTCCTTTAAAGAGGAAATTATATACTCCACCTGCTCGTCGGTAAGCAGCGTGTGGAGAGGCAGCGAAACCTCGTTTTCATACATCTTGTAGCTTTCGGGATAGTCGGCAATGTCAAAGCCGCGCTTTTTATATGCCGAAAGCAAGGGCAGCGGCTTATAATGCACGTTGCAGGCGACGCCCTTTTCCCCCATTTTGCGGATTATTTCACACCGCTTTTCGTGGTCGGCGCCGTTTATGCGGAGAAGGTAAAGGTGTCCGCTTGAGCAGAAGTTTTCACCCTTGTGAACGGGGGTTATAAACCTCTCGTCGGCAAAGGCCTCGTTATACCTTGAGATTATCTGCCGGCGGCGGGCGAGCAGCCCGTCATATCTGGCAAGCTGGGCAAGACCGAGAGAAGCCATAATATCGGTCATGTTACACTTGAAATAGGGCTCCACAATGTCGTATTCCCATGCGCCGATACCGCTTTTGTGCAGCGCGTCCTTGGTCTGGCCGTGAAGGGAAAGCAGCATATAATTTTTATAGATTTCCTCGTCATCAATGCCGTCGATGTGACGCCAAACGGCCGCGCCGCCCTCTGCCGTGGTGAGATTTTTGACGGCATGGAAAGAAAAATTGGTGAAATCGGCACGGCTGCCGCTTTTTACGCCGTTTCTGACCGCTCCGAGAGAATGGGCTCCGTCGGCCATGACGATTATGCGGCCGAATGCCTTTTGAATATCGTTTTTCGGGGTGAAAAGGGATTTTTTTACCTCAACGATTTCATAAATGCTGTCATAGTCGCACATAATTCCCCCGATGTCGACGGGAATTATCACCTTGGTCTTATCGGTTATTGCGTTTGCAAGCTTTTCTCTGTCCATTTCAAGTGTGCCGGGCATTACATCCACCATTTTGAGGGTGGCTCCCACATGACAGACAATGCTTGCAGTGGCGGTATAGGTGTATGACGGAACGATGACCTCGTCGCCCTCCCCCACGCCGAGAAGCCTCAGGGTCATTTCTCCGCAGGCGGTCTGGGAATTGAGGCAGGCGCAGCCTGCGGCACCGGTAAATTCTTTTATCTGTTTTTCAAACTTTTTGGTCTTGGGTCCCGTGGTTATCCAACCCGAGCGAAGGGTGTCGACAACCTCGGAAATTTCGGATTCGCTAATATCCGGAGGAGAAAAGGGAATATTCATTATAGAGACTCCTTTAATTTAAAAGCTTTTGATTTCTTTTACAAAGGCGGCCGGGTCGTCTGCGCCGAAAAGAGCGCTTCCCGCCACCAGCACGTCGGCGCCGGCCTCGATGACCTTTTTGCCGGTTTCAAGACCGATTCCGCCGTCCACCTCTATCTTCATGTCACAAAGTCCGAGACGGTTGCACTCGGCGCGTATCGCGGCGATTTTATCAACGGCGCAGGGCATAAAGCTCTGACCTCCGAAGCCCGGCTCCACCGACATGACAAGCACCATTCCCACCTTTTCGAGATAGGGGAAAATGACGCGGGCGTCGGTGCCCGGCTTTATGGAAATCGAGGGCACGGCTCCGCACTCCCGTATAAGGTCGAGGGTACCGTCAATGTCGCTTTCGGCCTCGTAATGAATGGTTATATAGTCAGAACCCGCAGCGGCAAATTCCTTTATATACCGATGAGGCTCGTCTATCATGAGATGAGTGTCTATGGGCATATCGGTGTATTTATTCAGCGATTTGAGCACCGGAATACCGAAGGAAATGTTGGGCACGAACATTCCGTCCATAACGTCGAAGTGAAGAATGTCGGCGCCCGCCTCTTTCATTTTATCGCAATCGGCTCCGAGCCGCGCAAAATCCGCCGAAAGAACCGAAGGAGCAACGAGAATCATAAAAACACACCTTTCAAAGTATTATTTCCCTTGATTTTATCACAATCCCCCCGTTCCTTCAAGAGGGTATATAAAAATTACATAATAGTGTTCACGAAAAAACATAAATGATTGTTAAAAAAATAACACTTTCGCTATTGCTTTTTTTTCGGCGGTGTGGTAAACTTTTTAACGTAATATATTTGTCGAAGATTAGGCTTTTTGCTCTTTTACCATCGGCAAAGGTTCAACATACCAATTAAAAGGAATGATGATTGTGATTACCGAAAACCAGAAAAATGAGCTCATTCAGCACGTGGCTAATTTTGTCGGTATGGCGTCCATCCGCCTGCCCGACGACGTTATGGCGCGTCTTCAGGAAATGAGAGACAACGAAACAAAGCCCAGCGCAATAACTCTTTATGACATCATGATCGGCAACCAGAAGCGTGCCGTCGAGGTCAAGCGCCCCACATGTCAGGACACCGGCATAGTTCACCTCTATGTCCGCGCAGGCGCCTTCAGCCCCTACCTTAACGTTCTCACCGACGTTATCAACCAGGCTGTCGTAAAAGCTACTCAGCAGACTCCTCTCCGTCTCAACGCCGTCGAGACCTTCGACGAGTACAACACCGGCACAAATGTCGGCACCGGCGTTCCCTACATCGAGTGGACCATCGTTCCCGATTCCGACAAAATCGAAATGGACGTTTACTTTGCCGGCGGCGGATGCAGCCTTCCCGGTAAATCGGCCGTTCTCATGCCCGCAAAGGGTTATGAAGGCATTGTCGACTTTGTTCTTGACATTGTCACCGACCGCGGCGTAAACGCATGTCCTCCCCTCGCCATCGGCGTCGGTATCGGCGGATGTATCACAACCGCCACCCATCTTTCCAAAAAAGCTCTTCTCCGCAAGGTCGGAAGCCACAATCCCAATCCCAAGGTTGCCGAATTCGAGAACATCCTTTCCGACGCCATTAACAAAATCGGCGTAGGTCCTCAGGGCCTCGGCGGAAGCGAAAGTCTCCTCGGCCTCAACGTGGAAACCATTTGCCGTCACCCCGCCACCCTTGCCGTTTCGGTAAGCACCGGCTGCTGGGCTCATCGCCGCGCCACCCTCGCCATCGACAAGGACGGCAACTGCGACATGATCACCCACAAGGGCGCTGTCATCTAAGTCATTTTGAGCGAAAGGAAAGAATTGAAATGGAAAAGAAAGTTATTACTACACCCATAAAGACCGAAGACATCAAAGATCTTCGCGTCGGTGATATGATTTATCTTACCGGTATGATGGCCACCTGCCGCGACTCGGGACACGCCCGCCGCGTCCGCGAGGGTATTATCCCCGAAAAATACGAGTTTGCGGGAAATGCCATTTTCCACGCCGGCCCCATCGTCAAGAAGGACGAAAAGACCGGAAAATACACCATGGTCTCGGTCGGCCCCACCACCAGCATGAGAATGGAAGCCTTTGAGGCCGATTTTATCGAGCAGACTGGCGTTAAGCTGATCATCGGTAAGGGCGGAATGGGCGACAACACCGCCGCGGCATGTAAAAAATACGGCGCTCTTCACTGCGTGCTGCCCGGCGGATGCGCCGTTATGGCCGCCGAGGAGGTTGAAGAGGTTGAGGACGTCGAATGGCTTGACTTCGGTGTTCCCGAGGCTCTTTGGATCTGCCGCGTTAAGGAATTCGGTCCGCTGATCGTTTCCATTGACACCGAGGGCAACAATATGTTCACCCAGGTCAAGGAAAACTTCAACAAAGCCAAGGAAGAGCAGGCCGCTGCAGTAAAACCCAAGGTTCATTATATGAAATAAGCCGAAAGGCTTTTTGCAAAGGGCGGTCTATCCGTCCTTTGTCCGTTTATAAGCCTTAAGCAAATTATACCAAAGTTTGCAACATCAAGGTATTTTTAGCGGTAAATTATTTAAAATATAATAAAAAAAGTAAAGGATTGATATTATGAGCAACAAGGTCGCAATTATCGGCGCAGGACACGTCGGCGCAACCATCGCCTACACCCTCACCGTTACCGGTGTGGCTGCCGAGATCGTCCTCATTGACATCAATGAAAAGAAAGCCTTCGGTGAAGCAATGGATATTCGTCAGGGTACCGCATACTGCTCCCCCACCAACATCTATTCCGGCACCTATGCCGACGCAAAGGGCGCCGACATCGTCATCATCACCTCGGGTGTTGCGAGAAAGGCCGGCCAGTCCCGTCTTGAGCTTTCTCAGATCAACACCGACATCATCAAGCAAATCGCTCCCAAGGTGACCAAGTATGCGCCCGACGCCATTTATGTTTTGGTGGCGAACCCGGTCGACATTCTTACCTATGTTTTCACCAAGGTTTCGGGCATTCCCCAAAACCGCATCCTCGGTTCGGGAACCCTGCTCGACACCGCCCGTCTGCGCACAAGCCTTGCCGAGTATTATAATGTAAGCCAGAAGAACGTTCACGCCTATGTTTTCGGCGAGCACGGCGACACCTCCTTCATCCCCTGGTCGATTTCCACCATTTCCAGCATCAACATCAACCAGTATCACGATTGCTTCTTCGACAATCAGGTTGCCGTTCCTCCCGTTGACCGTCAGAAAATTTGGGAATATGTTAAAAATTCCGGCGGCACCGTCATTGCGAACAAGGGCGCTACCTACTATGCCGTCTCCATTGTCACGGCTCAGATCGTCCGTTGCATCTTCTCCAGCGTCGACACCGCCCTCACCGTTTCCAGCATGATGAACGGCGAATACGGCATAAGCGACGTCTGCCTGTCCACCCTTGCCATTGTCAACAACAAGGGTATCAAGTGCAAAATCCCCGCTCCGCTGACCCAAGGAGAAATGGCCCTTCTTCAGAAGAGTGCCGACAGCCTCAAGAATGTCATCGGCGGTCTTAAGATCTGATTGATTTAACACAAAAATATTCCGCGGGGCCTCCCGCTCCGCGGCTCTTTATAAAAGGGAAAGGAATGATTTTCAGCTATGACATACAGCTACTACCCCGGCTGTACGCTGAGAAACAAGGCAAAAGATCTTGATACATATGCAAGACTTTCGGCCGAGGCTCTCGGCATAGAGCTCGAAGAACTGCCCGAGTGGCAGTGCTGCGGCGGCGTCTACCCCATGGGAAGCGACGAAATCGCTCCAAAGCTTTCCTCCGTGAGAGCTCTTGTTGCCGCAAGGGAGAAAAATCAGGCGCTGGTCACCATGTGCTCGGCCTGTCATCATGTCATCAAGCGTACCAACGCCGCCATGGCAAACGATGAAAACATGAATCTCAAGGCAAACAATTACCTTGCTCTTGAAACGCCCTACAACGGCGAAACCGAGGTTTATCACTTCCTCGAGGTTCTCCGTGACAAGGTCGGCTTTGACAAGCTCAAGGCGGCGGTCAAGAACCCTCTTAAGGGCAAAAAAATCGGTGCCTATTACGGATGTCTTTTGCTTCGTCCCGGTAAGGAAATGGCTTTCGACAACCCCGAAAACCCCACAATTATCGAGGATTTCATCAAGGCGCTGGGCGCCACTCCCGTGGTTTATCCCTACCGCAACGAGTGCTGCGGCGGATATGTGACCATGGAGGACGAAGCTCTGCCCAGAAAAAAGGTTGCTCAGATAAACGAGTCGGCAAAGGGAGCCGGTGCCGAAATGCTTATTACGGCATGTCCCCTTTGTATGTATAACCTCAACCACAACAGTGAAAACGGCCTTCCGGTCAAATATTTCACCGAAATTCTTGCCGAGGCTCTCGGCGTAAAGGAGGGCACCGAAAATGAATAAACAGCTCTCTGAGGAGATAACCCGCATTGCCGGTGTCAATCCCCGCAAATGTATGAAATGCGGCAAGTGCTCGGGCACATGTCCCGCATATGACGAAATGGAATATCATCCCCATCAGTTTGTGGCAATGGTGGAGCAGGGCAAGGTTGAGCCGCTTATGGCGTCAAAGAGCCTTTATATGTGCCTTTCCTGCCTTGCCTGCGTTGAGCGCTGCCCCAGAGGCGTCGAGCCGGCGAAATTTGTCGAGGCCGTCCGTCTTGCGGTCATCCGCCAGCAGGGTCAAAACCACATGAAGCAGGATGAAATCCCCGCGCTTTTGAACGACGATCTGCCTCAGCAGGCCATCGTCAGCGCCATGAGAAAATACAGTAAGTAAGGAGGAAAAGCGCAATGCAAAGAATAGGCGTATTCGTCTGCTGGTGCGGTAGTAACATCGCCGCCACCGTCGACGTTAAAAAGGTTGCCGAAACCCTCGGTAAAGAGCCCGGCGTTGTTTTTTCCGCCGACTACCAATATATGTGCTCTCAGGCAGGTCAGGACCTTGTCAAGAATTCCATTAAGGAATACGGTCTGACAGGCGTCGTTATCTGCTCCTGCTCCCCCCGTATGCACGAGGCCACCTTCAGAAAGGCCGCCGCTTCGGCCGGAGTAAACCCCTACATGGTGGAAATCGCCAACATCCGCGAGCAGTGCTCCTGGATACATAAGGACATGGCCACCGCCACCGAAAAAGCCATTATCCTCGGCCGCGCCGCCGTGGCAAAGGTTCATCTCAACGCTCCCCTCACCCCCGGAGAAAGCCCCGTAACCAAGCGCGCTCTCGTAATCGGCGGAGGTATCGCCGGTATACAGACCGCTCTCGACATTGCCGACGCCGGATATGAGGTCGACATCGTTGAAAAGTCCCCCACGATCGGCGGAAAAATGTCTCAGATAGACAAGACCTTCCCGACCCTCGACTGCGCCGCCTGTATTCTGACCCCGAAAATGGTTGAGGCCGCTCAGAACGAGAAGATAAAAATCTACTCATTCAGCGAAGTGGAAGAGGTCAAGGGCTTTGTGGGCAACTTCTCGGTCAAAATCCGCAGAAAGGCCCGCTATGTCAAAGAGGACATCTGCACCGGCTGCGGAGCCTGCACCGAAAAATGTCCCATGAAGAAGGTTCCCAACGAATTCAACCTCGGACTTGACAACCGCACCGCAATCTACATTCCCTTTGCCCAGGCCGTTCCGAAGGTCGCGAGAATCGACCCCAACTATTGCCTCAAGCTTAAAAACGGCAAATGCGGACTGTGCTCCACCGTCTGCGAGGCCAAGGCTATCGACTATACCCAGAAGGACGAATTTGTCGAGGAAAAATACGGCGCCATCGTGGCTGCCACCGGCTTTAATCCCATTAAGGTCGACAAATATGACGAATTTGCATATTCCCAGAGCCCCGACGTTGTCACCTCTCTCGAATATGAGCGTCTCATGAACGCCGCAGGACCTACCGGAGGCACGCTGCTCCGTCCCTCCGACAAGACCCACCCCCACACCATCGTTTTTGTTCAGTGCGTGGGTTCCCGCTGCGACGAAAGCAAGGGCAAGAGCTATTGCTCCAAGATTTGCTGTATGTACACCGCAAAGCACGCAATGCTCACCCGTGAAAAATATCCCGACACCGACGTTTACGTTTTCTACATCGACGTGCGTACACCGGGTAAAAACTTTGACGAGTTTTACCGCCGCGCCGTTGAGGAATACGGCGTTCACTACATCAAGGGCATGGTCGGAAAGGTCGCTCCCCACGACGGAAAGCTGACCGTTCAGGCCTCCGACCTCATCATGAACGAACAAATCAAGATCGAGGCCGACATGGTTGTGCTTGCCGCCGCCATCGAGCCGGATAAATCCGCCCGTCCCCTCGCCACCATGCTGACCGCCAGCATGGACACCAACGACTTCTTCACCGAAGCTCATCCCAAGCTCCGTCCCGTCGAAAGCCCCACCGCCGGCGTATTCCTTTCGGGAGTATGCCAGGGACCGAAGGACATCCCCGAAACGGTTGCACAGGCCTCGGCCGCAGCCGCCAAGGTTATCGGCCTGCTTTCCAAGGATAAGCTGACCTGCAACCCCTGTGTTGCCCATTCCAACGAAATGATGTGCAACGGCTGTTCCACCTGCGCGAACGTCTGCCCCTACGGCGCAATCAGCTATGTGGACAAGGAATTCCGTCTGGGCGGCGGAAAAACCGAAACCAGACGTGTCGCTTCGGTTAACGAGGCCGTCTGCCAGGGCTGCGGCGCCTGCACGGTCGCCTGTATGTCCGGCGCAATGGACCTCAAGGGCTTTGCCAACAAACAAATTATGGCGGAGGTAGACGCGATATGCAAATAGAGAATAAAGAATTCACACCGAAAATCGTGGCTTTCTGCTGCAACTGGTGTTCCTACGCCGGCGCAGACCTCGCAGGCACCAACCGACTGAATTATCCTGCCAACGTCAAGATAATCCGCGTTCCCTGCTCCTGCCGCGTCAACCCCATGTTTATACTCCGCGCCTTCCAGCGCGGCGCCGACGGAGTTATCATGTGCGGCTGCCATCCCGGCGACTGCCACTACACCACCGGAAACTATTATGCCCGCCGCCGTATGACCCTGCTCTTCAGCATGCTCGACTTCCTCGGAATCGAGAGAGGCCGTACACGCGTCGAATGGGTTTCGGCCGCCGAAGGCGTAAGATTTTCCACCGTTATGAACGACTTTGTCAAAACAGTTACCGAGCTTGGACCTAATAAGAGATTGGAGGACCTGAGATGCAAGAAATCTTTGATAAAATGATTGAAAAAGCCGGGGAACTCCTTGAAAACGGTACCGTAAACCGCGTGCTCGGTTGGAAAGCGGGAGAGTTTTTCTATGATCCCACCCCCGCCGTTTTCGGCTCCAAGGATGAGCTTTCCGACTTTGTTTACAGCGGCTTTTGCGGCGCAAACCTCAGCAAATATCTCATTAACGAGACCAAAAAGGAAGGCAAAATTGCCGTTTTCCTCAAGCCCTGCGACACCTACAGCTTCAACGAGCTTTTAAAAGAGCACCGCATCGACAGAGAAAAGACCCACGTTATCGGTATTTTCTGCGGCGGAAAGCTTGACATCGAAAAAATCCGCGCCATGGGAATCAAGGGTATCACCTCGGTCGACGAGGACGGAGACACCCTGACGGTACATACTCTCTACGGCGACAAGACCGTAGCAAGAAGAGACGCTCTTCTCGACCGCTGCACCGTTTGCCGCAAGACCCACGTCGTATACGACGAAATGATCACCGTCGACAGAGAAATCGACGATTCCTGGAAGGGCGACCGCTTTGACACCGTTGCAAAGCTTGAAGCCATGACACCCGACGAACGCTTTGAGTTCTGGAGAGGCGAGCTTTCCAAGTGCATTCGCTGCAACGCCTGCCGCAACGTATGTCCCGCCTGCTCCTGCACCAACTGCGTTTTCGACAATCCCGATTCG
>URYV01000028.1 GCA_900552285.1 uncultured Oscillospiraceae bacterium | reverse complement strand
TTAAGATGCCAAAAGATACGGATGAAAACAAAGCCGCAAGAAGCAAAGCAATCGCAGATGCACATCGATCACGGCATTGACAAAGTTCGTGAAATCCTGCACGTCACCCATCTTGATCTCTTTCAGCATATCGCCCACGTAATCTTTCACCTCTTTCCAGAGAGAAGCCGGGATATAGGCCCGGGAACCCGCCGAGCACTTCTGCCCCTGATACTCGAACGCGCCGCGTACGATAGCGGTAGCCACATCCAACGCCGGAGCGGAAGGATGAGCGAAGATAAAGTTCTTGCCACCTGTCTCGCCTACGATCTTCGGATAAGATTTATAATGCCCCAAGTTCTCTCCGATCTGACGCCACAAGGTATTGAACGTAGAGGTAGAGCCCGTAAAATGGAATCCCGCCAAATCACGGCTACCCGTAATCACCTTACCGATCACGCTACCCTGTCCCGGGATGAAATTCACTACGCCATCGGGCAAGCCGGCCTCTTGGAAAACCTTCATCAAGAAATAGTTCGAATGGATCGCCGTAGTAGACGGTTTCCATACCGCCACGTTACCCATCATAGCCGGAGCCATATTCAGGTTGGAAGCGATCGACGTAAAATTAAACGGCGTGAGCGAGAACACGAAACCTTCCAAGGCTCGGTATTCCATACGATTCAATATACCCGTCTCGGAATAGGGTTGATCGGCATATACTTGACTAGCGTAGAAGGTACTGAAACGCAAGAAATCGATCAATTCGCAGGGAGCGTCGATCTCCGCTTGGAACGGATTCTTGCTCTGTCCCAACATAACCGAAGCGTTCAGGATATAACGATATTTCGTAGCCAACAACTCAGCTACACGAAGCATAATAGACGCACGTTCCACCCATGGAAGTTCTGACCATTCCTTATGCGCTTTCATGGCGGCGTCGATAGCCATTTGTACTTCTTTCTCGCCCGCCTTATGATAAGTAGCCAATACATGATGATGATCATGAGGCATAACGACCTTACCGGTATTACCCGTACGGATCTCTTTTCCGCCAATTACCAGAGGTATATCCCATTCCTCGGAACTTATCTGCGCCAACGCTTTCTTTAAGGATGCTTTTTCACTTGATCCGGGAGCATACGCTTTTACCGGCTCATTAATGGGTTTAGGAAATCTAAAAATAGCATTATCCATAATACTTCAGATTTTTTAAATGGTTATTCAATGAAACTTTCTGCTGTAAACGTAGCAAATTTATTTTAAAACAGTGGCGTGTAAACGTTAATATATATCAACCAAAGATAAGCTCATTTCACGGTCTATACAATGATCTAAAAGACCTCTCCCGAAAACAATCCGCGAAAGTTGTTTGTTACATTAACATATTAATCATCTTAAAGGAATAAAATTATGGCAATTAAAAGAGTTTGGATTGAAGAGGATTGCATCGCTTGCGGTACATGCGAGGGCATTTGCCCGGAAGTATTCACTGTTACAGATCGTTCACGTGTAAACGAAGGAGTTAATTTCGATGATTTCGAGGCGGGTATTAAAGAGGCTGCCGAAAAGGCAAAGATTGACCTTTCGGGCATGACCTCCACCGACATAAACCTTCCCTTTATTACCGCCGATGCCAACGGCCCCAAGCATTTTGAGGCAACCCTCACCCGTGCAAAATTCAACGAACTGACCGCAGATCTTGTGGAGGCCACCATGGGTCCCGTAAAGCAGGCGCTTTCCGACTCCGGCCTTTCGGCTTCAAACCTTGACAAGGTGCTTCTCGTGGGCGGTTCCACCCGTATTCCCGCCGTTCAGGAGGCAATCAAGAATTTCACCGGCAAAGAACCCTTCAAGGGTATAAATCCCGATGAGTGCGTTGCTGTCGGCGCCGCACTTCAGGCCGGTGTGCTCGGCGGAGACGTCAAGGGACTTCTTTTGCTCGACGTTACTCCGCTGTCTCTCGGTATCGAGACCATGGGCGGAATCAACACCAAGGTAATCGAAAGAAACTCCACCATCCCCACCAAAAAGAGTCAGATTTTCTCCACCGCCGCCGACGGACAGACCTCTGTTGAGGTTCATGTTCTCCAGGGTGAGCGTGAATTTGCAAAGGACAACAAAACCCTCGGCGTTTTCCATCTCGACGGAATTGCCCCCGCACCCAGAGGAATTCCTCAGATTGAGGTTACCTTCGACATCGACGCCAACGGTATCGTAAACGTTTCGGCCACCGATAAGGGAACAGGCAAGGAGCAGCACATCACCATAACCTCCAGCACCAATATGTCCAAGGACGACATCGACAAGGCAGTTAAGGAAGCCGAGCAGTATGCCGCCGAGGACAAAAAGCGTCGTGAGGACGTTGACGTAAGAAACAATGCCGACCAGATGGTTTATCAGTGCGAAAAGACCATAACCGACATGGGCGACAAGCTTGACGAAAGCGAAAAATCCGCCGTACAGGCTAAAATCGACGAAACTAAGGAAGCTCTTAAGGGCGACGACATCGAGAAAATCAAGACCGCGTCCGAAGCTCTCCAGCAGGAAATTTACAAGATTTCCGAAAAGGTTTACAAGGCCGCTCAGGAGGCCGCCGCAGCACAACAGGGTGCAAATCCCGCCGACGGAGCAACAGGCGCTCAGGGCAGCGATTCCAACGTCTATGAGGCCGATTATAAGGACGCCGACGACGACAAAAAGAACTAACCGATTTTGGAGTGAATAAACTTGGCGGATAAACGCGATTATTACGAGGTGCTCGGCGTCGACCGAAGCGCGTCGGAGGATCAGATTAAAAAAGCATACCGTCAGCAGGCCAAAAAATATCACCCGGACCTAAATCCGGGTGATAAGACTGCTGAGGAAAAGTTTAAAGAGGTCAACGAAGCCTACGAAGTTCTGTCCGACAGCGAAAAAAAGGCTAAATACGACCAATTCGGACACGCAGGTGTCGACCCCAACTTCGGTGCGGGCGGATACGGCGGCGGTTCATACAATGTTGATTTCGGCGATCTCGGTGATATTTTCAGCAGCTTTTTCGGCGGCGGCGCGCGAACCCGCAACCCCAATGCGCCGAGAAGAGGGGAGGACGCCGGTGCCACCGTGGTCATTTCCTTTGAGGAGGCGGCCTTCGGCTGCAAGAAAAACATAAACGTCACACGAATCGAGAAGTGCGACACTTGCGGCGGAAGCGGCGCCCAGGCCGGCTCCCAGCCCAAAACCTGTCCGAGCTGCCACGGCACGGGACAAATCAACGTAAGCCAGCGCACCCCCTTCGGAGTAATGCAGTCTCAGAGAGTTTGCGACCAATGCCGAGGAACCGGTAAGATAATAGAAAAACCCTGCCGTTCCTGCGGAGGAAAGGGAAAGGTTCGCCGCACGAGAAGCGAGGATATTAAAATTCCCGCCGGTATCGACGACGGTCAGACCTTTGTGCTTCGCGGCGGCGGACACGCGGGGGATAACGGCGGCCCGGCCGGCGATCTTCGTATTACCGTTTCGGTTCGTCCCCATCCGATTTTCGAGCGCAGAGGCTTTGACGTTTGGTGTGATTTTCCCATAACCTTTACCCAAGCCGCTCTCGGCGACGAGCTGACCGTTCCCACCCTTGACGGAAACGTTAAATATAATATCCCGGAGGGAACGCAGCCCGGAGACATTTTCAAGCTCCGCGGAAAGGGAATAACCCGCATAAATTCCTCGGTCAGAGGCGATCAGTATGTCAGAATCGTGCTTGAGGTGCCGAGAAATCTGAATTCGAAACAAAAGTCCGCTCTTAAAGAATTCGGAGCGACGCTTTCGGACGAAAACTATAAAAAGCGCAAATCTTTTTTCGGGAAATTTAAAAAATAATTTTACCGAGCACAATCACGGAAGGTTTTATTAAAAGCCTTCCGTTTCTTTATACCATTTTCGGGACTTAGCTTTTTCATGCTGTTTACAAAAACACCGCCGTGTGATAAAATATTCTCAAATCAAATGAAAGTACGGTAACAAAAATGGAGCTTTATATTTTACTTTGTCTTGCGGCAATAATTGTTGTTCTTGAAATAATCATTCTCGCAGGCAGCCGCAAAAGCGGAAAATCGGACGGTCTTGAGCAAAATTTCCGCCACATGGAAGGCTATGTGGCCGATGAATTTCAAAGAAACCGCAAGGAAACGGCCGACAGCCTCAAGGATATGAATCAGCTCATCCGCGAAATGCAGCAAATGAACGTCAGACAAAGCGATAAGCTGAATGTTACGCTGACCGAAAATGTTTCAAAGCTTCAGCAAAGCAACGAAAAAAAGCTTGAGGAAATGCGGCTAACCGTTGATGAAAAGCTGACAGACACCCTTTCAAAGCGCCTTGACAGCAGCTTTAAGGTGGTTGGCGAACAGCTTAAAAGCGTTCACGAATCTCTCGGCGAAATGCACAAGCTTGCGGGAAGCGTCGGGGATTTGCAAAGAGTGCTCACAAATGTGAAGTCGCGCGGAACATGGGCCGAGGTACAGCTCGGCAACATACTTGAACAAACCCTCACCAAAGAGCAGTATGAATGCAACGTCTCCACCAAAAACGACACAAAGCGGGTGGAATTTGCCGTAAAAATTCCTTCGAGAACCGAGGAAGGAAAATTTGTTTGGCTGCCTATCGACTCCAAATTCCCGCAAGAGGACTACATTAGAATATGCGACGCCGCCGAAAATGCCGACAAAGCCGCCATGGAGGCTGCGTCAAAAGCCCTTGAACAAACGGTTAAAAATCAAGCAAAAACCATTTCCGACCTCTATATCGACGTTCCAAAAACCACCGATTTCGCCATTATGTTTCTCGCCACCGAAGGTCTTTACGCCGAGGTTCTCCGCCGCCTCGGCCTTTGCGAGGAAATTCAGAATAAATACCGCGTCATGATTTGCGGCCCCACAACCATAACCGCCTTTTTAAACACGCTGCGCGTGGGATTTAGGACCATTGCTCTTGACAAAAAGGCTTCTGAGGTGTGGAAGGTGCTCGGCGCGGTCAGAACACAGTATGACAAATTTGAGCTGCTGCTTGCCAAAACAAAGAAAAAAATCGACGAGGCCGGCTCAACAATCGAGGACGCTCAAAAGCGCAACGACATTATTCAAAAAAATCTCAGGTCGGTCGAGCTTATCGATTCGGCTCAGGCCGACGGAATTCTCGGAATATCACCGTCGGAGGAATAAAAAAATCCCGGATTTTCGGCTGCAAAACCGAACTCCGGAATTTTTTCAGTTACCTGATTCAATACTTATTTCATTGAAAAGCTTCAAAATGTCGTCAACGCAGGCATTTTGTTTTTGCTCGCCCTTTAAATCAAGAACGCAGTGTCCTTCGTGCATCATAATAAGCCGTGAACCGTATTCGATTGCAAATCGCAAATTGTGGGTCACCATCATGGTTGTAATTCCGGATTTTTTCACAAACTTATCGGTAAGCTTCATTATTATCTCCGAGGATTTCGGGTCAAGGGCCGCCGTATGCTCGTCAAGAATAAGCATGTCGATTTTTGTCATGTTGGCAATGACGAGGGCAAGCGCCTGTCTCTGCCCGCCGCTTAAATTTCCCACAGGAACGTTCATGCGGTTTTCAAGACCCAGTTCACATTCCTCAAGCAGCGTTCGGTAATAATCGAAACGCCGTTTGTTGAGGGCGGGGAGGAGATTATAGGCCTTGTTCTTGTTGTCGGCAAGGGACATATTTTCAAGAATGGTAAGTCCCTCGCAGGTTCCAAGCTTCGGGTCCTGAAAAACTCGGCCGAGAAATCTTGCACGCTTGTATTCGGGCATTTTGGTTATATTCCTGCCGTCGAATTCAACGCTGCCGCCGTCGGGAAAAAGCGAGCCGCAAATAAGGTTAAGCATGGTGGTTTTTCCGCTGCCGTTTGAGCCGATTACCGAAACAAATTCGCCTTTATCGACATTCAGGTTAAATCCGTCAAAAAGGGTGGTTTCGTCAACCGTGCCTTTGTTAAAAACCGTTTTGATATTATTTAACTTCAACACGGGAATTACCTCCTTTTTTTCCGAATTTGCCGCTTAAAACAAGGGCAAGTGTGAATATCAGCGCCATAATCAGCTTGTTATAGGCGCTCGGAACACCGAGCTTTTGGGCAACCGTCAGACATGCCTGATAAATTATCGCTCCGAAAATCACCTTTGTGGTGGGTTTTAAGAACTTTACGCCCTTGAAAAGGGAAAGACCGATTATAAGCGAGGCAAGACCGATAACAATGGTGCCTATTCCCATGCTTTGGCTGACGTTTCCGCTGATATGCGTGTAAAGAGCTCCCGAAATCGCCGCAAGACCGTTTCCCACGGCAAGACCGATAACCTTGCTTCTGCCCGGGTCCTTGGCAAGCATTTTGACATATTGCTGATTGTCTCCCGAAGCTCTGAGCAAAAGTCCGTTCTTGGTTTTAAGATAAAGGTCGAGCAGCAGCTTTAAAACAACGGTAATGACAAGGAAAATAACAAGATCGCGAACGGCAATGCCGCTGACCTTAGAGGGAATCAGATTTCCGAAGAAATAGTCGTGAAGGGTTTTAACCGAGCGGCCGAAGGAGATGGACGAGCTTTCCTGACCCGTAAAATCTCCCACAATTCCGGCCGACGTGGCAATAAGATTGACGGTAATAAGCATTGTCGAAACAAGTATTCCGCAAAGCAGCGGGCGAATTTTCAGTTTTACGTTGAGAATTCCGGTTATGAATCCGAAAAAGCACCCCACAACAAAGGCTCCGATAAGTCCGATCCAGGGGTTCATGCCGTGATAACAGCACAGTCCGAAGGTGACAGCTCCCGAAAGAAAGGTTCCTTCCACAGTCAGATCGGGAAAATCAAGAATATGATAGGATATATAATATCCCATGGCAATAAGCGAAAAAACAAGTCCGCTTGAAATAAAAACCTCTGCTGAGCTTAAAATCGACAACATTCGGCAATCTCCTTAAAAATCAGTTGCTCTTAACTGTCTGAGCGTTTGTATAATCTGCGGGAAGAGTCATTCCGAGAGTTTCAAGCACATCGGTGTTGACAATCGGAGTGGCATCGGTTATGGTTTTCACGGCCATTTTGGTTATATCTTCGCCGCCGATAACATCAACGCCCATTTGACCGGTGACCTTTCCGAGAGCGACATAGTCGATGGAAACCGATGCGAGGCAGCCGTTTTTAACCTGCTCCTCCTCGGAACCGTATACGGGAATCTTATATTTGTCGGCAGCCGAAAGCACAACCGAAAGATTGTTTACAACGTTATTGTCGGTGAAGTTGTTGATGCAGTCAACCTTTGAAGCAAGCTCGTCGGCGGCAGAGGGAATATCGGAAGCATTCTGAACGGCGGAGGGAACAACCTCGATACCCTTGGCGTCGCAGATTTCCTTAAATCTTGCAAGGTTTGCAATGGAATTGTCTTCGGAAGAGGTGTAGAGAATACCGATTTTCTTAACATCGGACTGCATTGCCTTTATCATGTTGACCTGAGCCTCAAGGTCGAGAACGTCGGAGGTTCCGGTGCATTTGTCTCCGGGCTCGTCGGCAGTCTGAACAAGCTTTGCGGCGACGGGATCGTTTACGGCGCAGAAGATGACCGGAATGTCGGTATCGTCGGTAGCGCTGTATGCGGCCTTTGCGGCAGGGGTTGCAATGGCAAAAATCATGTCAACTTCAGAAGCGACCATGTTCTTTGCGAAGCTTGCGCAGTCGGAATCGGCGGACGCGCTGGAGCCGATCTGATAATCTATTTCAAAATTGAGACCCGACGCATCCAACGCCTCTTTGATTCCCTGATAGCAGTTGTCAAGGGAAGGGTGGCTCATATACTGAATGACTCCGATTTTTAAGGTTTTGTCGGTACTTTTAACATCCGACGCGGAATTTTCACTTTTTCCCGAGCAGGAGGAAAGGGCGCATACAATCATAACAACCGAAAGAACAAGTGCGAATATTTTATAAGCTTTTTTCATTTTTAATTACCTCTTTTAATTTAAATAAATTTGATTTTCCGATTTAAAAGAGGCTCCACCATCGCTTTGATAACATTTTCATAAAATCACTCCTAAAAAATAAAAACCCGTCCCACAAAAACATGGGACAGGAAATTTCCTGCGGTACCACCCAAATTCGCAAATTACTTTGCGCACTCAACGTACTGCATACGTCTGCGATGTAACGGTCGCACCCGTCGCACCTACACCGAAAAGTCGGTTCGGATTGCCCTCATAAGTCCATTCGCCGCTGCCGCAACTGCCGAAATCACACCGCCTTCGGCTCTCTTTAAGCGCTTTGCATCGGTTACTCCTCTTAATCACAGGTTTAAGGGGTTTGTTTAATTTTCTTCACTTTAGCACACTAAAAGGCGTTTGTCAAGAGGGAATTAAAAAAAATATTAAAAAATAAATAAAATTACATTTCGCCGTATTGACAGCGGGCATATAATGTGATAAATTAAAAATAGTGAAAGTGAGGTGAAAATATGGGAGCAGTCAGTCTGCATAAAATCGACTTCAAAAAGTTTCTTCAGGCCATTGATCTCTGCAAGGGCGATGTTTTCCTCGTGACAAGCGAAGGGGATAAGCTCAATCTTAAGAGCAAGCTTTGCCAGCTCATCGGTTTGACCGAGATCATCGAAGGCGGAAAGATCGACGAAGCCGAAATAGTGTGCACCGACCCCGAGGACGACAGCTTTTTGTTCCGTTTCAATCTTTACGGCGACAAGGTGCTTGAGGATAAGGAGGACGGTAAATAAAAACAGGGCTTTCGGCGCTTTTCTTGCGCTTTAAGTCCTGCTTTTTTTAATCATTATCGGCTTTGCGCGGCTTAATATTATGCAAGGGATTTGATTCCGAAGCATTTTTCAGCTCCTGTCCCGACAGATGAGTATAAATCTCGGTCGTGTTCAGGTTTTCGTGCCCGAGCACATCTTTAAGCACTCTGATGTCCACATGGCCGTACTGATACATAAGCGTTGCCGCCGTATGACGAAGCTTGTGAACCGAAAGACCGCGTCCGGAAAGGCCGGCCTTTTCAAGATTTGTATAAACCATGTGTTGGACGGTTTTGCCCGAAATTCGGTTGCCGTTTCGGCTTATGAACAACGCGTTTTTGTCCTTGACGCCGTCGTGCGGACGAACCTTGAGGTATTCGTTTAAAGCCTCAACACAGGCGTCGTTAAGATAAACTATGCGTTCTTTATTTCCTTTTCCGGTAATTTTAAGGGTGTTTTCATCCCGTATATCGCTGAAATTTATGCCGCAAAGCTCGGAAAGTCTCAGTCCGCAGTTTAAAAAAAGCGTTAAAATACAGTAATCTCTTTGGCGGTTCGGTCCGTCAACCGATTGCAATAAATTAACAGATTCCTCCAACGAAAGATATTTCGGGAGGGATTTTTTTGTTTTAGGTGTGTCAAGAAGCTCAAGAGGATTTTCATCGATAAGATTGGCTTTATTTTTCAGATATTTAAAAAAAGTGCGCAGGGAAGAGGACTTTCTTGCCCTTGTGGCCGCATTATTGTGCCGCTCATCAATGCAATAATTCATAAATTCATATACATCGGAAAGAGTAACCGATTTAATCATATCAATGTCAACGTCATCAATAGGAATTTTGTCAAATTCTTCCTTTGATATGCCGTGAAAAAACTTGAAAAATCTGAAAAATGTGCGAAGATCGGTATAATATTCCTGCACGGTAAGCCTGGATTTGCCCTTAACAACGGTCATATAATTTAAATAGTCCCGAATAATCGGTGCAGTATGTTTCATTTCAAAATCAAGCTTTTGATTCAAAAAAATCACATCCGAAAAATAATACAATAAAATTATAACATAAAAAGCTTAAAAAGAAAAGCGCAAATGTACGGCAAGAAATCTAATTAGGAAAACATAGAAAAGATAAGATCAAATAAAACAGCTGTAAAAACAAATTGAGAGACACACAGTAAAACATTATCCAAAAATTTTGCATGACAAAAAATAAAGCCGACATCACTTCAGTTGATACCGACACAATCCGTATAATAATAAAATCAATTCAGCACAATATAGATTGACGCTAAAGAAAGACATTGACAGACATAAAAAGCACACAAAAACGACTAAACATTATAAATTATAAAAGATTAATCCATCATAACTTAATGACTAAATGTTATAAAACTGCCTTAAAACCGTTAATCACAACTTTTCCGCTCCCCTCAATTATACAAAATATTCATTTTGTATAATTCGGGCTATGCCCACGCGCCTCTGTTCACCTCCTTAAAAAATAGTGCTGTCCATAAAGCTGTAATAAGCCGCCCAAGCCCTTTTCTTTTCCTCGGGCGTTTCAGCTTTCCGCGCCTTGAAGTACAAAGTCTTTTTCCGCTCCTGCGCTTTTCGGCGTTCGTTATCGTCGCAAAGGTCACCGAGCATTTCAACAGCCTGTTCATAGCAACCAAACTCGATATAATTCTGAATTTTCATCAAAATTTCTTTTCGAACGGAAACACGGTCTTTATACTCGGTCGCCACGATAATCACCTCAAAAATCAAATTATAATTTATGGGAAAACAAATCCGCCGCCGATGTCGGTTAAGGGGCCTTGTGACATTTCAAAAAAGGCAACTCCGTGACACATACAAAAATCCTTTATTCTTTTTCCGTCGGGATGGCATGAAAGACTGCCGTTTAAGGCAAGAGAGTCTTTATCAAGCATAAAACTGCAGCCGCCGATAAAGCCGCAGTCATAGCCCTTAAGTTGAATGCAGTCGTTTGTCACAAGAAGTGTATCAATTCCGTTGTTTTTCAGCGCCTCATAAATTCCCTTATCCCCTGTCACGGCGGCAGTTTCCGATATTTTAAGAACAGAACAATGGGTATACCCCTGCTTACAGTTTATCGTTTCGATTCCCGATTTTTCGGTCTCGTTTAAAAGCTCCGGAGAAAGAAATTTTTTCAACCCGAACAGCTTTTTATTAAAACAAACGGCATTAAGCGCAACATCAAACGGATATTCTTTACGATTCGGAAAATCTGTTTTAATAACCTTTACGCCTCGAGATTTCAACATTTCGGCAGTATCGTGTTGAAAACCGTTCACCACAGCGCACTTTTCATTTAAAAAAGTTATATTCATATCGGGATGAAAGGCCAAAGCCGGCTGAATCAGCGGATTTTGCCGAGTATACACAATTTCATTTACGCCTTTAGATTTGAGAAAATCTTCTATGCCTGTTCCCGGAGCAATAATTGCGGTTTTACTTTTCATTGTCTTAACTTGTCGGAAAGTTTGTTTATCAAATAAGGAATTTGCGACTCGAAATTTAATCCGTAGCGCGGTTCGGTTTTCGCTTCAAAGGTCTTTTTAACGGCATTCGCGGTAAACTCAACCGCAATTTTTCCGCTTTCATAAAGACTTTTCCCGCTTAAAACCGCGGCGGTAAGAACGCTTGCGAACACATCTCCCGATCCTGGATAGTTGACGGGAATTTTATCGGAAAATAAAAATTCGGTTTTCCCGTTTTCCGATTCAAGCGAGGCGCAGCCGAGCTTTTTACCGTCAAAGCTCACACCCGTAAGCACGACCTTTGCACCGAATTCGCTGTAAAGCCCCCTGACAAGCTCCTCGACGAACTCCTTTGAATAAGGCGGGCACTTATATTCCCTGCCCAGGAAAAAACATGCCTCGGTAATATTGGGAACAATAATGTCAGCCGCTGAACAAAGCTTTTTCATTTCGGTTATAAATCCGCAGTCGAAGGTTGTATACATTTTTCCGTCGTCGGCCATGGCGGGGTCGACGATTTTTAAACACGATGAGCCGAAAATGTTGAAAACTTCAAGCACAATATCGACCTGTTTTTCCGAGCCGAGAAAGCCGGTGTAAATTGCGTCAAATTCGATACCGAGACTTTGCCAATGCCTTGCAATAGGCAAAATGTCGTCGGTAAGGTCTCTGTATGTGAAGTTTTCAAAACCTCCCGTGTGGGTTGAGAGCACGGCGGTGGGAATTACGGCCGTTTCAATTCCCGCGGCGGAAATAATGGGAAGCGCGGCGGTAAGCGAACATTTTCCTATACAGGAAATATCATGAATTGCCAAAACTCTTTTTTGCTTTTCCATTCTCTCCCGCCCTTATTTCTTATTGTAATAGGTATAAAACGCCGTAACGGATTTGCGCTTTCCGTCAACCATTCCGGTAATAACAACGCCGTTGAGACTTAAAAGCTCGGAAACGGAGGCCGTCTCTCTCGGGCAAACAAAGACGTCCTTTCCGTCACAGTTAACGGCAACCTGACTGTCGGTGACGATAAGGCGTCCTCCCCTTCCGATGATTTCCTCAACATTATTTTGATCACGGGAGGAGACATATTTAATGAGCTTTCCGTCAATTCTTTTGAGAACCTTTTCGGTATCGTCTTTTTTCTTTTTAAAAAACATTTGCACCCCGTCCGCTCAGTTTAAATGTGAATATATTTCACTTTTTCTTATTCCCGTTTCGGCTGCCGCATTTTTCGCCGCAGAGGACGCCGAAAGACCGTCGCTCATATAATCCTTGGCCATTTTGACCGCATCCTCAAGGGTATATTCCTCTCGCAGCGATTCGGGCCGACAGCCCGAAACAATAAGAACAAACTCGCCCTTCGGAGGATTTTGAGAATAAAATTCCACAGCGTCCTCAAGAGTCGTAATTTTAACCTGTTCATGAATTTTTGTCAGCTCTCTGCAAATGGAGATTTTTCTGTTCCCGAAAACCGAAAGCATATCTTTAAGCGTTGACAAAAGCTTATGCGGAGCCTCATAAAAAACCATGGTGCGCTGCTCCGGTTTAAGCGAGTTTAAATGTTCAAATCTGCTCTTTTTTGAAACGCTCAAAAAACCTTCAAAGCAAAACCTTCCGCCGGGAAGTCCCGACATTGCAAGGGCGGTGACAACGGCCGACGGTCCCGGGACCGAAACGACCTCTATTCCCTCTTCGTGACAGGCGCAAACAAGCTGTTCTCCCGGGTCGGAAATGGCCGGCATACCCGCGTCGGTCACAACGGCACAGTCCTCTCCGGCGGCAATTCTGTCAATAATGACCCTGCCGTGGCCGTTTTTGTTGTGCTCATAATAGCTTATGAGCGGCTTTTTAATGTCGAAACGGTTGAGCAGCTTAAGCGTCACCCTTGTGTCCTCGGCCGCAATAAAATCCACAGAGGAGAGTGTATCGATTCCCCGCTTTGACATATCAGATAAATTTCCTATGGGTGTTCCCACCACATAAAGCTTTCCGGCCATTATGCCTTCCCCTTCATGGCGTAATATTCGCCGTATATTTCCTTGATTTCGTCCGAAAAGTCCCCCTGCGGGTTTTCGATAACAAGAGGCTTTTCAACAATCAATCCGCCTGCGGCGCCCTTTTTGCCCTCAATAAGAAACAAATTCGGCCGCGTACCTTCCCGTTGATGAACCATGCGCAGTCTTTTAGGTTCGATACCGTGAAGGCGCATGGAAGCCATAACATCGCAAAGCCTTGACGGCCGCTGACACATACACAGCCTCCCGCCGGTATTAAGCAGGCAGGCTGCGGCGGACATTATATCATCGGTATTGCACATTATTTCGTGGCGCGCAATCGCCACCTCGCGTCTTTCGCATCGAAGTCCGTCGTCCTTTGGTTTATAAGGCGGATTCATCACCAGCGCATGATACTTCTCTGTCAAAGCGAGAATCAGTTTAAATGCAGCGATTTGTGTACGCACTTCCTCTGGCACAATCTCCTGACTGCACCAGTAATCCGTAGTCTGCTTAACAAGTAATCGTGTGCTGTCGCTGATGTCGAACTTCATAATGGAGCCCAATGAGTCTGCATCCTGCATTACTTCAAAGACAATCTCATCACCGTACTCAATGTGGGAATATCC
>URYV01000027.1 GCA_900552285.1 uncultured Oscillospiraceae bacterium | reverse complement strand
ATTTTGTTGACCGAGGTGCTTGCCGTGTCGGTGAACCATGCAAAGGTGGTGCCGACCAGCATTGCTACGCAAACGAGCATAGCGAGAGCGCTTGACACAAGTGCTCTTTTGGTGTTTTTGCTGTTCATAACTTTTTCCTCCTTAAATTTTGTAACCCTTTCGGGTTCATCTTTTGCATTTATATTCTACTACTCTCGGCACTTTTGTCAAGACGTCATATTGCCGAAAATGCCTTTTATTTGCCGTATTTTTTCATGAAAAAGAGTCCCGAAAACCGAACTCAAATCACAAAACCTCAAGGGAATTAAAACGACAACTTAAGCACGGGAAAAGGAAAACTCCTCGGATAATGCCAAAGCATATCCGAGAAGTCTAGCGAACCGTTATGAAAATGTTGATTTGAGTCGGCAACGAATTTTAACACTCGGCCAAAGCCCAAATTATTTCTTTATCCATGTGGACGGAGCAAGAGTTATTATTATGGGGAAAAGCTCGAGACGTCCGAGCAGCATGGCAAAGGACAGCACAATTTTGGAAAAACCCGAATAGGCCGCAAAGCTTGAGGCGGGACACACAAGACCGAAGCCGGGGCCGATGTTGTTAAAGCAGGAAACGGCCGCCGAAAAGTTACTCTCGATGTCAAAAGCGCTGTCAAAGCACAGCAGAATAAACACGGCAATGAGGCAGGCAACATAAAGCGCAAGGTAACAGCCCACGCCGTTTACGGTTGCGTCGTCTATGGTTTTGCCCTCAAGGGTGACCGCCGTCCTCGAACGGGGATGTATAAGGCGGTTAAGCTCCCGTTTTACCGATTTTGCAAGCAGCATGACCCTCGACACCTTAAAGCCGCCTCCGGTTGAGCCGGCACAGGCGCCGCAGAACATGAGAGTGAGCAATATGCCCTTGGAAAGAATGGGCCATGTGTTGAAATCGGCGGTGGCATAGCCCGTTGTGGTGACGATTGAAGCCACCTGGAATGCCGAAAGACGAATACTGTCGGAAAGGCTTTGATATATCGGATAAATATTTACCGTTATCATGATGACGGCCGCGGCGACAATACCGAAATATGTCCAAAGCTCGCTGCTTTTAAAGGCGGTTTTGAAACGGCGTATGAGCATAAGGTAAAACAAATTGAAATTTATGCCGAAAAGCAGCATAAACACCGTTATGACCCATTGGCAATAGTTTGAATAGCCGCCGATACTGTCTCCCTTTATGCCGAAGCCTCCCGTTCCTGCCGTTCCGAGGGAATGAACCACGCTGTCGAAAAGAGGCATTCCGCCGAACAGCAGAAATACAATTTCAATAAGGGTCAGCGCCATATAAATAAGATAGAGTATCTTGGCCGTTTCACGGATTTTGGGCACAAGCTTGCCCACCACCGGGCCCGGCACCTCGGCTCTCATAATGTGAATCGAGCGGTCGGAGGAGGAGGGCAATATGGCCATTATAAAAACAAGCACGCCCATTCCGCCGAGCCAATGGGTAAAGCTTCGCCAAAAGAGAATTCCGTGGCTTAAAGCCTCAACATCGGTGACTATGGAGGAGCCGGTTGTGGTAAAACCGCTGACCGTCTCGAACCATGCGTCGACATAGGAGGGAATTTCCCCGCTTATGACAAAGGGAAGCGCTCCGATTGCCGACATGATTATCCACGCAAGCGCAACCGTGGCAAAGCCTTCCTTGGCATATATAACATGGTTTCTCGGTTTGGCAAAAACGAGCGCGGCAAGGCTCACGGCCGCCGCCACCGCAATGGTTATGAGAAAGGCCGAATAACAGCTCTCTCCGTACATCAGCGAAACGGCAAGGGGCAGCAGCATAACGACTGCCTCAACCCCGACAATTTGTCCGATGGTATAAAGAACCACCCGTCTGTTCATATCGAAAATCCCTCTTTATTCAAAAATATCCGAAAGGGTGTTAAGGCGTTTTGCCGCCGCAATGACAATAACCCTGTCTCCTGCCATAATCGCGTCGTCACCGGTGGGGACTATGGGCTTTCTGCCGCGAATTATGCCCGCAATGAGAATGTTTTTATGAAGCTTTATGTCCCGAAGGGGCACGCCCGCGAAATTAAACCCGGCGCTGACCGAAAATTCGGCCGCCTCGGCACGCCCGTCCATAACCTTGTAGAGGGTGTCCATGCTGCTTCCCACCGTGTTGTTAAGGGCGCGGACATATCTCACCACAATGTCGGAAACAATGTCCTTGGGGGAAATGACGCTTTCTATTCCCAGGTCCTCGGCAATGGGGGTGAATTCATCCCTGTTGACCTTGGCAATGACCTTTTGAACCTTCTTGCCCGCCGCAAAATAGGAAAGCAGAATGTTTTCCTCGTCGATTCCCGTCAGCGCCACAAAGGCGTCCATGGAATCGAGGCCTTCCTCGAGAAGCAGCTCCTGCTGCGCTCCGTCGCCGCAAATAACCGCCGCCTTGCGAAGATTTTCGGCCAGCATCTGCGCCTTTTCTTCCTTCATTTCGATGATTTTAACCGAATGACCCGCCGCAATAAGCATTTTGGCAAGATAAAAGGCCGTTTTGCTGCCGCCGAGAATCATAACGTCCTTGGCCTGCTTTTTAAGCATGGAAATATTTTTAAGGAATTTTGTTATTTCGGCCGGGGCACCCACAATGCCTATACGGTCGCCGCTGTGAAGCTCAAAATTACCGTCGGGAATGTAAACCTGCTCACCGCGCTGAACAACGCAGATAAGCACAAAGGCCTTGTATTTTTCCCTCAAATCGCACAGCTTAAGCCCCTCAAGACCGGAATCGGCCTTAAGACGAAGCTCGATCATTTCAAAATACCGTCTCGAAAAACTGTCGACCTTGACGGCGGAGGGCAGCTTGAGAATATTGAACATCTCGTGAGCCGCCATCATTTCGGGGTTCATGGCCATGGAAAGCCCCAACTGCTGACGCATAAAATCAAGATTTTCCCCGTTATATTCGGGATTTCTTATGCGGGCAATGGTGTGGGCGGCGCCCATCTTTTTGCCCATAAAGCAGCTCAGCATATTAAGCTCGTCGGAACCCGTGGAAGCCACAATAAGGTCTGCCCGCTCGGCAGAAGCCTCATGAAGGGTTCTGCAGTCGGCTCCGTTGCCGCAAACGCCTATGACGTCATAGATGTTCGTTATTTCGGATATAATGTCCGGATCCTTGTCGATTGCCACAACATCGTGACCCTCGGCAACAAGACTGGAAATAACCGACGTGCCGATTTTTCCGCAGCCTATAACAAGAATGTTCATACTCAAAATACCCTCTTATCTTTTATATCGTGCATATTGTACTACTTTTTACCGTCTTTTTGTTCCTATTTGGAATTTTGTTTCGGAATATATAATTTCCCAACAAGAAAATTAACAAAGGTTGCGGGAAGAATGTGGGGCAAAAAGCAAAACAGACGGTAAAGCCCTCCGACGGTGTAGATATTTCTCACCCGTTTTTTCTCGGCGACCTTATACATCACACCCGCGATTTTTTCGGGGCTCATGCCGTGACGCTCGTCCTTTTCCATGGTTGCCACGCTTCTCGCCACCGCCCCGCCGTATTGCTCGTCGCCGGCAAACGAGCGTTTTCTCGCGTCGGTAAAACCGGTGTTTGCATCGCCGAGCTGCAGCGTGCACACCGACACGCCGAAGGGCTTAAGCTCGTTTCTCATGGCGTTTGAAAGCATATTGACCGCCGCCTTGGAGGCCGAATAAAAGCTTTGGAAGGGAATGGCGAAAACCGCCGCCGCAGAGGAAACAAACATAAGTCTGCCCTTTTTCATTTTTAAGAGCGGCAGCGCGTATTTTGCCGTCAAAAATGCTCCGAAGAAATTTACGTCAAGCTGGCTTTTTGCGTCGGCAAGCTCGGTAAATTCGGCGGCGCCCGAGATTCCGAAACCGGCATTGCAAATGCAAAGGTCGATGCCGTCGTTTTCTTCGGAAATCTTTTCGAAAGCCGACTTTACAGTCTGCTCGTCGGTGACATCGGCGGTTATGTGTGTAACACCGTCAAACGAGCTCCCCCGTCGAGAGAGCTCATATACCCGATAGCCTTCCTTTGCGAATTTTTCGGCGGCGGCTCTGCCTATTCCGCCCGAGCCGCCCGTTATAACCGCAGTTTTCATTTTATAATGTCAAACTCCTTTAACACCCGCTCGATTATTTCCACCGCCTCGTCGATAAGCTCCTTTGTGTGGCTCGCCATAAGGCTGACTCGCAGCAGGCACTCGCTCGGCGCCGTTGCGGGCGGAAGCACCGAATTTACGAACACGCCCTCGTCGAAAAGCCGCTTTGAAACGGTCAGGGTCGTTTCGGCGTCGCTTATATATATGGGGATTATGGGGGTGGGGGCGTCCTTAATGCGTATGTTTTTTGCCCGAAGGGCGTTTCTCATATAGTTTGCAAGCTCGCAAAGCCTTTTGGGAAGCTCGGGCTGTTTTATAAGAACATCGAGAGCGCTTTCGGCCGCCGCACAGCAGGCAGGCGGCATGGAAGCCGAGAAAATGAAGGGACGGGAATTGTGCCTGACATATTCGCACACCGTCTCGCTTGCCGCAAGATAACCTCCGAGAGAGGCCAGCGACTTTGAAAAGGTTCCCATGACCAAATCGACCTCATGAGAAAGCCCGAAATGGGAGCCGGTTCCTTTTCCGCTCTCTCCGATAACTCCGAGCCCGTGGGCGTCGTCCACCATAAGGGCCGCGCCGTATTTTTTCTTAAGACGGACGATTTCGGGGAGATTTGCGATGTCCCCGCTCATGCTGAACACGCCGTCGGTGACAATAAGTATTCCCGCGCCCTTCGGCACCTTTTGCAGCGCCTTTTCGAGAGAATTCATGTCTCCGTGCTTATATCTCAGCATCGTTCCGCCGCAAAGCCTGCAGCCGTCGTAAATGCTGGCGTGATTTTCCCTGTCGCATATGACAAAATCGTCCTTGCCAACAACGGCGCTTATAATGCCGAGATTTGACTGAAATCCCGTGGAAAAGGTCATTGCGCTTTCATAGCCGAGAAAATCCGCCAGCTTTTTTTCAAGTTCAAGATGAAGATTTAAGGTTCCGTTTAAAAAACGGGAACCCGAACAACCGGTACCGTATTGTTCGATTGCTTTTATTGCCGAATTTTTAACCTCCTCGTTTACCGTAAGCCCAAGATAGTTGTTGGAGCCGAGCATAATTTTACGCTTGCCCTCCATAATAACCTCGGTGTCCTGTTTGGACTGCAGCTCGTGAAAGTAGGGGTATATCCCCTTTTGCTTTGCCTCACGGGCAACAGTGTAGTTTTCGCACTTGGCGAATACTGTCGGTGTCATATATATCACTCCTGTTTTTCGGCCGCATAAAAATATGTGTGCCGTTATACAAAAACCTCCGGCAAAAACATTTTGCGCATATGGAGGTATTGTTTATGAAATTAAAACAGAGGCATTGTGACATTAAAGCGGTTTTCCGCTTGGTTTCATAATAACAAATAAAAGTCTCTTTTTCAAGGAAAATAATTGTATTCTCATTCTTTGTGTTATATAATGAGCGAAAGAGGTGTTCCTATGACAAAGAAAACCAAAATCATTGTTATATGTATTGCGGCTGCCGTTGCCCTTTCGGCCGTGACCGCCGCCGTAATTTCCCTTTCCCGCAGAAACAAAAAGCCCGCCGACGAAACCGTTGACTCATCATCGGTGTCGCAGGAGTCGTCATCCGCTCCCGATTTCGCCATAAAGGTGACCCCCTCGTCGGACAGCTCTTCTGCCGTCCAAAGCGATGTTAAAAGCCGCTCGGAGGCCGTATCGGAAGAAATATCCCCCGAGGCATTTAAAAAGACGGTTGACGCGGCGGCCTGTTTTTACTATATGAGTTTCGACTCCTCCTCGCTCTCGGTTCGCGACTGCTTTGACATTCTCGAGTCGTTGACGGTGGAGCAAAGCATAACCGGGCAAAATGATTTTTTCCCCGCCGAGCGCAAGGACTTTTCAAACCTTGTAACCAAGGACACGGCAGCGGCGGTTTTTTCCGAGCTTTTGGGAAAATCAGACGTGTCCGACTCCTCCCGTCTTTCTTCCGACGGACAAAGCTATGAGTTCATGCTTGCGGGGGGCATGGGCGCTCCCGAGGCGACCGTTCTTTCGGCAAAAAGCCAATCGGGCGGCACCTTTGAACTGACGGTTAAATTTTATCAGCAAAACGCCGGCGGTGAAGTGACGGTAAATCAAAGCGCCCGCATGACTCTTGAAAAGGTCGGCGGCAAATATTTTGACTACCGAATTTTAAGCCTTGCAAAGCTTGACGGCTGATTTATTTTTAACATTAAAAAGGGAACGGCAAAATTTACCGTTCCCTTTTAACTTTTCCGCCGTCTATGCTCCCTTGTGCAAAGAGAGCCGTCGGCGCAGCCGACCGAGAGATTGTATTTTCACGGACCTGCTTTTTCCGTGCCCTTTTTCAGCCTTCGCTTGCAAGCTTCTCCACCAGCTTTTCGGCCTTTTCTCTCATTGCGACGGCGTTTTTGTTTTTCTCAACCGTCGTGCCGTCGGTTTTTCTTATGCAAAAATAAAGATTTTCGGGAAGTCCGCAGTCGGCAAGTGAGGCCTGAAGAGCGCTCCCCTTCCAATTCCACGCCGTGCCGTTTTTATCGGGCATGAAATCATAGCTTTCAAAAACCTCCACCGACGAATCGCTTAAATAGTCATATCCGTGCTCGTCCACAATAAAAAGCACATATTCCGCCGTGGCGACCGCCGACAGCAGCTTTTCGGAATTCGCCACCGAATAGTTGACTCCGGCAAGATTGTTGCCGTTATAGGACACGTTGTTGACCCGATAAAGCACCTCACCGTTGCCGTTATAATCCTCGGTATAATCGCAAAGCTTTTCCGAAAGGGCGTTTGCGGCGTTGTCAAGCAAATTCTGATTGACGTAGAGCAGCGCCTGGTCGTCGGGCTTTTCCTTTGAGGTGCACTGCACAAGGCAGACAAGCCCGGTGATGATGAAAAAAACGGTGATTATCGTGTGCCATTTGTAGTGGTACCAGAAATTTTCGATTTTCTGCTTAAAGGTCATGCCCTCGCCGCCTTTCGGATTTTCAAGCATTATAGCACATTTCACCCCGCAATTTCAAGCCTTTCGGGAGGTTACCGGAATACTTATTTCGGTGACATATTGTTCTTTATCGGTGGTAAATCCGTAATCTATGAGGGTGATTTCGCGGGAAAAGCCGGAGGGAGAAAGCCCGTTTTCATTCATATAATTCATAAGCTTTTTATACTGCTCGGCCGCCTCGGTGTGGCTGCCGCGGAAACGCACCGAAACGCATTTGGTCTTTGGAAGGGTCATGACCTTTCCCGAAAACTTGTCCTCGTCGTCAAGCAGCAGAAAAATTCCGTCGTATTTTGAAAATTCGCCTGCCGCAAGATGCTCGGCGGATATTCCCACCCCCACCTTTCCGAGAAAGATCACAGCCTCGCTTTCAAGCTCGGCCATGCGGATGGTGGGTCCCTCGATGTCTCGGTAATCCTTAATTTCAAGGGATTTTTCGGTGAAAAACATTCGGCAGGGGGCAAGAGAGGAAAGATAAATTTCGTCAAGGCGGGAGTTTTTGGCGTCCACAAGGCTTTCCAGCCGTTTTTCAATCTCCTTTTCCACGTGGCGAAGCTCCAAAAGCTTCTGTTCCACCGAAAGCTTTTGGGCGCGAAGCTTTTGCTCGATTTTGTCCACGTCCCTGTCCTTCATAAAATCGGAAATTTCCGAAAGAGGCATGTCAAGCGCCCTTAAATACCTCACGGTATTAAATGCCTCGAACTGACGGGTGCTGTAATATCGATACCCCGTGTTTTCGTCGGTTTTTTCGGGAAGAATCAGCCCCAAATCCTCATAATGCCGAATACTGCTGACGCTTAAGTGAAACAGCTTTGCCATTTCTCCGATTTGAAAAAGTCTCATGCCGCCGCCTTCTTTCGGGCTCTGACGGTGGGGTCGGCGCCGTTTTTGGTGATAATTGCAAAGGCGATAAGGCAGACAATCGTCGACACGAGAGAGCCCGCCGTTGAGGCAAAGCCCATGGGAAGAAGGGTGTCGGCAAAGAGCTTGGAGGCGAGAAACGCCCCGGGAATACGTACAAACACAATGGAAATGATGTTATGCAAAAAGGAAAGCTCGGAACGGCCGCAGGCACAGAAATATCCGCTGAAGCTGAATTGAATTCCTCCGATACAGCTGTCCCAGACATAGCCCCTGAAATATTGTCCTCCCGCCCTTATCACGGCAAGGTCCGACGTGAAAAGCGACACGACAGGCTCGGCGGCAAACTGAACCGCCACGGCGGCGCAAAAGCCTATCCCTGTGGAAATCGCAATGGCATATTTAAGGGTCTGCTTTGCACGCTCGGGCTTTTTGGCTCCGAAATTTTGCGCCGCAAGCGCCGACACGGCCGACAGCATGGACGACGGCACAAGGAACATAAATCCGATTATTTTTTCCACGATTCCCACCGCCGCCGCATCGGTCAGACCTCGGCGATTGGCGATAATCGTGATAATAATAAAGGAAATTTGTATAAAACCGTCCTGAAGGCAAACGGGTACTCCCACCCGAAGAAGGGCAAGCACCATCTTTTTGTCGGGCTTTAAATATTTGACGGCGAAAGGAATTTCCGACTTTCTTTTTGTAATGAAAACAAGGGAAACAATAACGCTGAGCAGTTGGGAAAGGGTGGTGCCCAAAGCCGCTCCCACCGCGCCCATGTGAAAGGCGCCCATAAAAAGATAATCAAGGCCGATATTTGCGGCGCAGGCCACGGCGATGAAATACATGGGGCTTTTCGAGTCGCCCAGCCCCCTGTATATCGAGGCGATAATGTTATAAGCCGTTATAAAGGGTATGCCCGCAAAGCAGACGGTCAGGTAGGAAACGGCGCCCGCTGCGGCCTGCTCGGGGGTCGACAGCAGCGACACGATTCCGCTCCTGAAAAACATGAGTATAACGGTCAGCGCCGCCGAAATTGCCAAAAAGAGCGTGATTGTGTTTCCGATGTTTTTCGAAACTTCCTCACGGTTTTTCGCTCCCACGGCACGTCCCACCGCCACCGTCGTTCCCATGGCGAGCCCGACAATCATAACCGTCAGCATATGCATTACCTGCGAGCCCACCGAAACGGCGGCCGTACCCTCGACCCCCTCATACCTGCCGATTATGAAAAGATCGGCCATGCCGTAGAGGGTCTGAAGAAAACATGACAGCAAAAAGGGCAGCGAAAAATAAACCACATTTTTAAATACGCTGCCGCTTGTAAGATTTTTTTCCATCGGTTTCTCTCTTTTCCTTTTAAGTCCTTTCTATTATAAACTCTACAACCGTTATAATGTCAATTATTTTTTGCCTTTAATTCCTATTTGCAAAATAAAGACCGTCTTATGGGTTATAATAAAGAAAAAAGAAGGGCGGAAGGCTTATGTGCACGGCGGCAACCTATAAAACCAAGGATTTTTACATGGGGCGAACCCTTGACTATGAATTTTCCTACGGAGAACAGATAGCGGCGGTGCCGCGGAACTTCCCTTTTGATTTTTCCTCGGGAAAAAGCGACAACCATTATGCCATGATAGGCATGGCTCACATTGCCGACGGATTTCCGCTTTTTTATGACGCGGCGAACGAAAAGGGGCTGTGCATGGCGGGACTTAATTTTGTGGGCAACGCCCGCTACGCCGAGCCGACAAACGGCAAGGTGAATGTTGCTCAATATGAATTTATCCCCTTTGTGCTTGCAAACTGCACCTCGGTCAGGGAGGCCGAAAAGCTGCTTTTTGACATAAATCTCACGGGAACTCCCTTTTCCGAAAAGCTTCCCGCGGCTCAGCTTCATTGGATGATAGCCGACAGCGAACGCTGCATCACCGTCGAGTCGAGAGCCGACGGATTTAAGGTGTTCGATAACCCCGCGGGGGTGCTGACCAACAATCCCCCCTTTGAGCAGCAGCTTTTTTCCCTTAACAATTATATGAATTTGTCTCCCCGCGACCCCCAAAACCGTTTTTCCGAAAAGCTCGGTCTTGAAAGATACAGCAGGGGCATGGGCGCCTTGGGGCTTCCCGGAGACCTTTCCTCCTCTTCCCGTTTTGTGCGGGCGGCATTTACACGGCTTAATTCGGTTTCGGGAGAAAGCGAGGAGCAAAGCGTGAGCCAGTTTTTCCACATTCTCGGCTCGGTGGAGCAGGTCAGAGGATGCTGTGAAGTCGGCCCAAATAAATATGAGATAACGATATACACAAGCTGTATAAACGCCTCGAAGGGCATTTATTATTACACCACCTACGGCAACAACCGCATTAACGCCGTGGACCTTAAAAGCGAAAACCTTGAGGGAAACGAGCTTTCGCTTTTCCCGCTGAACACGGCTCAGGACATACTTTTTGCAAACAGATAAAAAACGGACGCCGCCGGCAATTTCTTTTCGCAGGCGGCGTTTTTTTACTTTCGTTTATTTATTGGACGTTTCGGGGGGGTAAAAAGCCCTCATGGCTATTTCAAGCAAATCTATGTCAATGGGCTTTGCGATATGAGCGTCCATACCCGCCTCGAGACAATCCCGTATATCCTCCACAAAGGCGTTGGCCGTCATGGCGATTATGGGGATTTTCCTTCCCAAGGGGTTTTTGCCCGCTCTTATGGCTCTCGTGGCGTCAAGACCGTTCATAACGGGCATCTGTACATCCATAAGCACGGCATTAAACTCCCCGGGTTTTACCGACTCGAATGCGTCCACAAGCTCCTTGCCGTTTTTATAGGTCACACAGGTGGCTCCGTTCATCTTAAGAATGGCCTCAAGAATTTCGGCGTTGAGCTGATTATCCTCGGCGCACATAAATCTCATGCCGTTGAGCGACGAACGGGAACGCTTGACCTCGGCAACCTGACGTCCGGCGGCGCGGTCGACGGTGGCCATGAGAGTGGAAAGGAAGAAGGGGCGGGACACAAATCCGTCGACTCCCACCTTGGAAAGCTGACCCTCGACCTGTTCACGCTGGGCATAATCGGTGCAGAAAATCAGCACAGCCTTTTTATCCTTTTCCCGCAGGAAATCCACCGTTTCGTTGAGAGTTCTGTCCTTCAACATTCCGGCAAGCAGAATGATGTCCATTGTGTTTTCTTCAAGAATTTCGGAAGCGGCCTCCACCGTGTCGGCAGCAAAAAGGGTCACATCCGCCGCCGAAAGAGCGGCTCTGACATTGTCCACAAGAAAGCCCTCGTCGGAAATGATGAGTATGTTTTCGGCGTCCACAAAGCATTCGCGGTTTCTGTCGATGGGATAGGTCAGCGTGACGTCGACGCGGCTGCCCTTGCCGACCTCGCTTTGAACCTTGATGTCGCCGCCCTGAAGGTCGACAAGATTTTGGTTATGGCCATACCGAGTCCCGTTCCCTGCACCTTGTTGGTGACGGAATTTTCGGCGCGGACAAAGGGCTCGAAAACGTGCTCGAGGAATTCCGGCGTCATACCGTAGCCGGTGTCGGTGACCGAAATGAGGAATTTGGCTTTGTCGGGATCGTCACAGGGAAGCTCGGTCAAATCGAGGAAAACCTTTCCGCCTTTCGGAGTATACTTCACGGCGTTTGACAGCAGATTTATAAATATCTGGCGCAGACGTATACTGTCTCCGATAAGATATTCGTGATAAATTTTATGAACGCGGATTATGAAATCCTGCCCTTTTTCCTGAGTCTGAGAGCGGATTATACTGTCCACCTGCCCTATCTGTTCGGCAAGGCTGACCGGCTCGGAATTGAGGGTGACCTCGTGAGCCTCGATTTTGCTCATGTCAAGCACGTCGTTTATCAGTCCGAGAAGATGTCGGGAGGACATCTGAATTTTTTGAATATATGAATGGAGCTTGTCGGAAACTCCCTTTTCGCTTTCCATAAGGCTTGAAATACCCACAATGGCGTTCATGGGGGTGCGGATGTCGTGAGACATGTTTGCAAGGAATTCGCTCTTTGCCTTGCTGGCCTCGGCAAGTTCGGCATTAAGCCGTTCAAGCTCGGCTCTGTTTTGCTTTTCCGCCGCGACGGTGCGGTTTTTCTGAATTTGCAGAATGATGTATACCACAACAGACGTGACCACAAGCATAATAACGGCAAAGAGCAGCACGATGTGAACCGTAGTATTTATAAGCGCAACGGTGTTGGTGGCGACATAGGACGAGGGCACAAGGAAAAGCAGCGTCCAACTGGCCGAATCCATGCTGTAAAACGCGTAGTATATTTCCTCTCCGTCAAGGACGGCGTTGGAATAGGCCGTGTGATTTCTCTCAAGCTCGGCCTTGGTCTCGTCAAACGAATGGTGTTATAGACATAGCTGACCTTTCGTTCATCTGTTGAAAGATTTATTGAACTACAAGCCCCTTGCTACATTTCTGCAGCAAGGGGCTTTTTGGCATATCTTTATTTTTTCATCAGCGCTGTGCCAGTGTGCCATGCTTGACCGACTTTCTCACCGATGGCATAGTAGCCGTTGCGGAACTGGTCGAATACAAAGGCATTCAGCTTTGTGGCATCGACCTTGCCTGTTTCGTCCAACACAGACTCGTCTGCCAGCACCCCGACAATTTCACCGATGACATGATGACCATATACTTCCATCTTGTCTTCAACGACTTTGCACTCCAGTGTCAGTGGAAATTCCTGCACAATGGGAGCGTCTACCTTTTCACTTTTCACAGCGGTCAGACCACTTCGCTCGAACTTGTCCGGCATCTTGTTCCCCGTGGCAATGCCAAAGAAATCAGCGGCTTCGATATGGGGAATGTCCGCAATGCTCAGCGTGAACGCACCGTGCTTTTTGATATTTTCTGAGGTCTTGCGATCTTCCTCGATATTGAGAGAAACCATGTTATCGGCGCAGATACCACCCCATGCCATATTCATTACGTTGACCACATCACCATCACTGTAGGTAGCGATCATCAGCACAGGCATTGGAAACAGATAAGGATTTACTCCCAGTTCTTTTTTCATAATAACAACCTCCATTTGCATTTTGAATTGACTGTGCACTATCATATTGCTATTATAATATCATGAATCAGAAAAGACAAGTACTGTCAATAAAGACAGGTACTATCTTGAAAGGAAGTGTAAATATGTCCTGTATGGAAAAATATATTAAGGATGCGAACTTTGCCGACACTGGTTTCAGTTATACCATGTCCCTTATCAGCGGCAAGCATAAGATGGTTATTTTGTATTGCCTGATGGAATTTGAGCCGGTACGGTTCAATGAAATGAAACGCTATCTGGGAACGATTACGGATAAGACCCTTAGTAGCAATCTCAAAGAACTGGAAGCGGATCAGCTCATTGTGCGAAAGGAGTATCCGCAGATCCCTCCCAAGGTAGAGTATTCGCTGTCCGAGCGTGGAAAGTCGTTGATGAAAGTCCTCGATCAGCTTTGCAGCTGGGGCGAAGAAAACAGGTTGACAGATTGATAACTTCCGATTTGTATTTCTGTTTGTTTTAAAAATGGGCAATCCCGATTGGAATTGCCCACTTTTTGCACCAATTATGCGATTTTCCTGCTTGCACTTAATTTTGCATCAAATGAAGTACATCCGGTCTATTTGGTAAAACGGTACATCTTTACATCGTCTTAATAGAGCTTTGCGCCGGCGGGAATGTGAGGATCGACCATCAGCAGATGCAGCTTTTCTTCGCCGTTTTCACTATGCACGGCGGAAATGAGCATACCGCAGGAGTCGATACCCATCATTGCTCTGGGCGGCAGATTGGTGATTGCAATGCAGGTCTTACCGACCAGTTCTTCCGGCTCATAATATTCGTGAATACCACTCAAAATGACCCTATCTACGCCGGTTCCGTCGTCCAAAACGAACTTTAAGAGCTTTTTGGACTTCTTCACAGCTTCG
>URYV01000026.1 GCA_900552285.1 uncultured Oscillospiraceae bacterium | reverse complement strand
ATAAGTCCGCCCGAGCCCATCATGGAGCCGATGGCGATAAGGGAGTCGTAATCGACGGGGGTGTCGATGAGGGAGGCGGGAATACATCCGCCCGAGGGGCCGCCGGTCTGAGCCGCCTTGAATTTCTTGCCTCCGGGGATACCTCCGCCGATCTCATAGACGATTTCGCGCAGGGTGGTTCCCATGGGGATTTCCACAAGGCCGGTATTGGTTATCTTTCCGCCCAGAGCGAAAACCTTTGTGCCCTTGGACTTTTCGGTTCCCATGGAGGCAAACCACTCGGGTCCGTTGAGAATAATTCTCGGAACGTTGGCATAGGTCTCAACATTGTTGAGAATGGTGGGCTTGCCGAACAGACCCTTGACTGCCGGGAAGGGCGGACGGGGTCTCGGCTCGCCGCGGTGACCCTCGATGCTGGTCATGAGGGCGGTTTCCTCGCCGCAGACGAATGCGCCGGCGCCGAGACGGATGTCGATGTCGAAATCAAATCCCGTTCCGAAAATGTCCTTGCCGAGCAGACCGTATTCTCTCGCCTGGTCAATGGCTATTTGCAGGCGTTTAACGGCGATGGGATATTCGGCGCGGACATAGATATAGCCCTGGGTGGCGCCGATGGCATAGCCGGCAATGGCCATGGCCTCAAGCACAACGTGGGGGTCGCCCTCAAGCACCGAGCGGTCCATAAATGCGCCGGGGTCGCCCTCGTCGGCGTTGCAGCATACATATTTCTGGTCGGCGTCGTTGCCCCTTGCGAATTTCCATTTGAGTCCGGTGGGGAATCCCGCGCCGCCGCGGCCGCGCAGACCGCTGTCGAGCATGGTCTGAATTACCTCGTCGGGGGTCATTTCGGTGAGCACCTTGCCGAGAGCCTGATAGCCGTCCATGGCGATATACTCGTCGATGACCTCGGGATTTATAACGCCGCAGTTGCGAAGAGCAACGCGCTTTTGCTTCCTGTAAAAGGGTGTGTCGTTAAGGGATGTGGCGGCTCCCTCGCCTTCGGCCTTTTCGTTATAGGCAAGGCGGTCGACGATACGTCCCTTCAAAAGGTGTTCCTCGACTATTTCGGGAATATCCTCCACGGCAACCTGGCTGTAGAAGGTGCCTTCGGGATAGATTATCATAACCGGGCCGAGAGCGCAAAGTCCGAAACATCCGGTCTTTACGATCTTTACCTCATCTTCAAGTCCTGCGGCCTTAAGCTCCATTTCCAGAGCCTGTGCAAGCTGAACGCTTCCCGATGAAGTACATCCGGTTCCGCCGCAGATAAGTACGTGTGATCTTATCATTTTTTACCCTCCAAATTATGCTTCAATGCTTCCGATTGTATATTCGGTAACAATATTTCCGCCTTTAATGTGCTCGGCAATGACCCTTTTTGCCTTTTCGGGAGTCATTTTGATATAGGTGACCTTCTCCTTGTCGCCTTCAAAAACCTCCACCACCGGTTCATACTGGCAAATACCGATACATCCGGTTTGGGAAACGGTCACGCTTTCGGCAAGACCTTCCTTTGCCACCTCTTCCACAAAGGCGTTGAGCACGGGTCTCGCGCCTGCCGAAATGCCGCAGGTGGCCATTCCGACCACTATTCTCGTACCGGCGTGTCCCTCGCGGAGAGCGACCTTGTCCTTCATTTTGTCTCTGATTGCGGCAAGCTCTGCCAATGATTTCATAACAACAAATCCTTTCTTTTGAATTCCGAAGGGCTCCTACTCCTTCGGAACGTTTGGTTCAAGCAATAGATGCTTATACTGATCGGATAAAAATTCTTTTATCCAAATAACAACCTCCGGTGTCGACAGGGGAACATCCCCCAAAACCGCTTTAAGCTCCTTTGTGTCAAGCTCAACCCTTTTGCCGTCCGGCAGGGTGTGAGAAAACTTAAAGCTAATATCGGGACTGCCCTGTATAAAGGTTACGACCGACGAAACAATGTCGCCGAGAGGAAGGCAGTCTATGCTGTTTTTGTAAAACAGCGCCCGAGTCACCGTGCCGTGATTTTCGCTGTCGCAAAGCTCGCTGACCGAGCTTATGCTCATGCTGCCTCCCGTCTGCTCGCAAAGCATTTTGAGCAGCGGGATTCCCAGTCCCACCTTTCGGGTTTTCCGCGAGGTGAAAAAGGGGTCGCAAACGGCCGCAAGCTTTTCCTTCGTCATTCCGCAGCCGTTGTCCGACACGGTAAATTCAAGGGTGTCGGCGGTTTCGGAAAGGGTGAGCGCAACCTCGGTTGCCCCCGCCTTAACCGAATTTTCGGCAATATCGAGAATGTTAAGGGAAAGCTCCTTCATTTTTCCTCTCCTTTAAGCATTTTAAAAAGATTTCTTCTCACAATTTCGCCGCTGTAGGGCTCGTCCTCGAGGGTGAAAAAATTTTCCGCCTCGTTTATGTCCCAAAGATAATGGGCGTCGGAGCTGACAACGATCTGTTTTTCCTTAAGACGCCCGAATTTCCGCTCAAGGGGCGCTCTCGCCTCTTTGTCGTGATACTCGACGCAGCGAAAATCAGGCTTTTCCGGGAAAACGCCGAGCGCCGAAATTATGCCGTTTGCCTCTCGGTCGATGTGGGCGGGATAGCAAATTCCTCCGAATTCTTTCGCAAATTCCGCCGTCTGTTCTATCGAAAGGGACGTGGCGTTTAAAAGAAGAAATTCCTCCTCCCCAAAAGGCTCGTCGTTTTCGCCGTATATTATCTGCCGCCCGAAAATGTCGGGTCGGTTTTTTATCAAATTTCTTTTGCCGAAGAGCATTTTGTCGAACTCCATGGCGCCGCAAAGACTTTCGAAAAGGACGACCGCGTGAACGTCCTCGCAGGTGGTGATTTCGGCTCCGGCCACGGGAATGATCCCGTTTTTTTTGCAGGCCGCGAAAAATGCGGGACAGTTTTTGCAGGAATTGTGGTCGGTCAGCGCCACAATCCCGAGTCCTTTAAGAGCGGCCATTCCGGCGATGTTCTCGGGCGTCATGTCGTCGTCCCCGCAGGGAGAAAGACAGGAGTGAATATGCAAATCGTAAAAATATTTATTCATGACACAGCCGATAAATTTCCCCGCAAAGGGTGAAGGCGTCAAGCTCGCTTCTCAAAAGATTTATGTCACGAGCCCCCGCCGTTTCGACGATTTTTTCGTCAAGCTCGGAATTTTCGGCAAAAATCACACAGGCGCAGTCGGTAAGGCTCGCCACGGCCACCACGTTCAGGTTATTCATAATGGTGACCCATGCGTCTCCGCTTTTGGCTCTTCCCATGACCCAGCTGAGCAGGTCTCCGCAATATCCGCCCTCGATTTTTCTGTCGCCGTCGGACAGATTGAGAATTTCAAGCCCGAGAGAATCGCACAGCTCCTTAACCGTCATTTTGCCTCACCTTACTTTATGAAGATTTTCAAGGGTTTCCCTCATGCGGACGATGCAGTCCTCCTCCCTTGCCTCACCCTTTACGATGTCCTCGGCAAAGGCGCGGCAGGTGGGAGCTCCGCAGGAGCCGCAGTCAAGACACGGCAGCCCCTCATATATCCGCTGAATATCGGCCATCATTCTGATCGAAACGGCGCGGTCGCTGTCAAGTCTGTTTATGGGGCGGTATTCAAGCCGCTTTTTTATGAGAAAGCTTTCGGGAACCTCCCGTTGCCCGTCGGAAAAATCCCAGTTTCTCGACACCGGCATATATCTTCGCAGCGTCTGAAGCCGCGCCTTTGCGATGAAGGGATTTTCCACCGTCATGACACCGCCGACGCACCCGCCGGGGCAGGCGTCAAGCTCGATGAAATCGAGACGGGGCAAATCGTCGTTTTCGATCTTGTCAAGCACCCGAATGACGTTTTCTATTCCGTCGGCCGCAAGATATTTGTCGCTGAAAACGGCGGTGGACTCTCCCCCGGACGTGGCCCATCCGATACCGATCATACCGGTTTTTGAGGTGATTTTCGGGGTCTTTGTCCTGTCCATAAGGCCGAGAAGTTCGAAATAAATGTCGCTCATTGAAAGCACGCAGTCCACATGGCTTTTTTCGCCCTCGCCGCGGTTTTTAACATAGCTCACCTTGGCGGGACAGGGCGAGATAAAGCAGACGCCGATGTCCTTTTTCGAAAGCTCGGGGTGCTCTCTTGCCGCATTTTCCTTTGCCAGCATGGCGGCGATTTCCATGGGCGGCAGCATCTTCATGACATTTTCGCAAAGATAGGGAAAGCGGAGGCTTATAAGCCTCACGACCACGGGGCAGGCCGAGCTTATGACCGGCTTTTTGACCCCTTCCCTTTTCATATATTCCCTTGTGTAATCCGACACCATTTCGGCGGCTCGGGCAACCTCGTAAATTTCGTCAAATCCGAAATCCGAAAGCCCCTCAAGCACATAGTCGATGTCGTCGAGATTGTCAAACTGACCGTAAAGAGAGGGCGCGGGCAGGGCGATTTTCCACTTGAAACGGGATATTTCCGAAAGCTTGTCATAAACCGCCTTTTTTGCCTTATAGGGACAGACCCGAATACATTCGCCGCAGTCAATACAGCGGGAGGAATCGATAACCGCGTGGCCCTCCCTGATTCGGATGGCCTCGGTGGGACAGTGCTTAAGGCAGTGGGTACAGCCCTTGCACTTTTCCCTGTCAAGCAGAACCGAATGACGATATGTATCCATGCTCTCACCTCGTTTTAAAGGTTTATTTAACCACAACACACACATACGAACACGATTTTGGCGGAGAAAAATCCCCACATTCTGTGTTAAAACGCTCGTTAATCCGACAGCCAATATGCGACGACAAGCCGAAAAGCGCCGTTAACAGGCTATTGCGTGTTCGGGCATCTGTTGCTTAAGGAACAATAACCATATAAACCGTGGTTCCCTCGCCCTCGGCCGATTCGATTTTCATGGAATCGGTGTATCTTTTCATGTTGGGAAGCCCCATTCCGGCGCCGAATCCAAGCGACCTTATGTGGTCGGGAGCGGTGGAATAGCCTTCCTTCATGGCAAGGGAAATGTCGGCAATGCCGGGACCGTGATCGGTCAGGGTGATTTCGATTTTGTCGGGAGCCACCGCAACGTCGGCCTGCCCGCCGCCGGCATGAATTACCATGTTGATTTCGCCCTCATACATGGCAATGGACACCCGACGTATGACCTCGGGAGGGAAACCCATTTGCCGAAGCTGTTTTTTTACGTTGACCGAAGCCTCTCCGGCCGAGGTGAAATTTTCTCCGTCCACGTCATAATGAAGTCTTATAACATCCGACATTTTTTCACCCTCTGCTGCTTTTGCTGCTTTTGAGCCCTCCGGCATAAAGCTTTCCGCAGGCCTCATACATACGCTTTTTGGTACACATGACGGCAATTCCGCTTTCCCGCGCAAGGTCAAGCATTTCCTCGGTGGGACGTTTACTTCTCACAAAAACGATGCACACCATATCCATCATTTCGGCCGTTCTTATGACCTGGGAATTGACAAGCCCGGTAAGCAACACGGCCTGATCCTTGACATAGGCGAGCACATCGCTCATCATGTCGCTGCCGCAGGCCGAAAAGACCTCTTTTTCGGCAATGTCCTGCCCCACAAGCAGGTCGGCGTCGAGCAGTTCTCTTATTTCGGATATTTTCATTTAAAATCCCCCTTGCTCGGAAGGCCTGTCAATATTTTGCGAGAATATCTTTAACCATTTCGGGAGTGACCTTGCCGTAAACGTCCTCGTTCACAACCATAACCGGCGCAAGACCGCAGCACCCGAGACATCGCGTACCCTGAAGGGTGAATTTGCCGTCCTTGCTTGTCTTTCCGCAGGGAATTCCAAGTTCCTTTTCGGCCTCGTCCACAACGGCCTGAGCCCCCTTGACATAGCAGGCGGTACCGGTGCATATGCTTATGACGTTTTCGCCCTTGGGCTCGAGGGAGAACTGGGCATAAAATGTGGCGACGCCGTATACCTCGGACACGGGGATACCGAGCGAATCGGCAATAACGCTTTGAGTCTCGAGAGAAAGATAGCCGAAAAGCTCCTGCGCCTTCTGCATGATGGGCATAAGGGGACCCTTTGAGTCCTTATGCTCGGCAATGAAGACCCGCAACTCCCGCATCTTCTGCTCTTTCTGTTCATTAGTGAGTGCCATTCATATTCCTCCTGATTTTGTTTTGAAAAATACATGGTTATGGCGTTTGTGCATAACATCTATGATTATAACACATATCATTAAAAATACAATACCAAAAGCAAATATTTTGTCTGTTTTTCCGCAAATTTACGGCAATTTTACCTTCCTGTCTTTTGTTTTCTTTCCATTATATGTATTGTTTCACATCTCAATATGCAACTTAACCTTTTAGTTCCCGATTTGGCGGCAAAAAAGCCGAGCTTTAAAGACTGAACGCTCAGCCAAAGCTCGGCTTTTGATTTATTGCATTTTAAATTATTTTTGCGCGGGAAATCCCGAAATCCTGCCCACCGAATACCGCAAAATCAGCAGCGCGTCGAGCGAGGTTATTTTTCCGTCGCCGTTAACGTCGCAGAGAAAGGCGCTGTTTTCGTCAAGCTCGGTCTTTTTGACGCAGGCGCAAAGGGTGGTCAGCGCGTCGCTCACGTCAACCTTAAAATCAAGGTTTGCGTCGCCGTATTTTCCCGTCATCGGTATGATTTCTCCCGCTTTGACGGTTTTGCCGCAGTCGCCGCATATAAGGTTTCCGGAATATCCGGCCGAAACAAGCGTCGGCTCGACGGCACCCGCAAGGTATGTGTTTTTGTGATTATTACTGTTTTTCTCGCCGTAGCTTTGCCCGCACACCTCACAAAGGGCCGGAGTTGTGCAGGTAGCCTCGCCGCCCGTATGAGGGCCGAGTTCAAACCTTTCGTCACACCCGGCGGCGGTGCAGCCCTTCCAGTGGCTTTGCCCGTCAAAGGACCATTCGGCTTTGGGTGAATGGGTCTGATCAAGGCCGTCAACCGAAAAGGTCAGCGTGCCGTCGGTTATTTCGTCGACGCTTATGAAAATTCCGTCGGCAATCTCATAGCCCTCATTAAGTCCGAGAGCCGCGTCGGATTTTGTCGCATAGCTTCCGCAGGGAATTTCATAATCCCACCGCCCCGCCGAACCGTTCGTATTGCTCGGGAATTTGTTGTCGCTGTTTGAAATATAAAGAACGAGTCCCGATTTTAAATTTACCCCCTTCAAAAGCGCACCGTCATAGCGGTAAAGCTCCTTTTGCTGATTGTCGTATTTATCTCCCTTTTCGGTGAAATTACGATACTCGGCATAGAGGGTTCTGCTGCCACTTGGAATACTCATTTTAAAGCACACCGTACCGCTTTTCGCCCCTGCGGTATTAAGAGTATAGCTGCCGTTTGAGGTAATTGTTTCCATACCGCCGTCAAGAAAGCCGAGTGCCTCCTTTTCCTTTGGAGAGATCGACTGCGGTATGGGCGACAGGTGCTTTGCCATGGCCGACATATAATAGATGGGCGAGCTTTGGGAGGAGTTGTAGAGATCGCGAAGCCCGAGAATGTGACCGGTCTCGTGAACAGCCGCGCCAATGGAAAATATGGGCTTTGAGTCGGAGGCCTTATAAAAGAATTCGTAGTTTGGCGTAAGCTGAACATAATTTCCGCTTTTTACAGTACCCGAATCGGTCGAAAAGCTTACCATATCGGTATAATCCCGATAGTTCCACAGCGGCGACGACCAGCTCACCGAAATGTTCTGCTCGGTAGGCTTTAAAAGAAGGGTTAAGCTGTCGGCAAAACCGTCGCCGTTTTTGTCGAGACTTGAAAAATCATAGGTCCTTCCCGAAATATCGGTCGGAAGGCTGCCGCTTGAGACGGCTCGGTTTACGGCGCCTGCCCAATCCTCTTTAAGCTCATACATTCTCTGCGACTGTTCATATGCACCGTCATAACCCTCGGGATTTTGCTCGCTTTTTTCGGCATAGTATCCCCGATTTTTCGAAAGCCTTACCGAGCCGCCCTTTTCAAGCAAAAAGACCGAATTTATGTCAAGCTTTCCCCCCGAAACGTCTCTGTAATAATCGCAGACGCTGTACTCGGCGGAATTATAGGAATTATCCATAACGGTCAGCACGTCGGCCGAGCCGTAAACGTCGTGTATATATTCCTCCTCGTCGGCAAATCTAACGGGAACAATAAGGTTTGTAAAATTGCCCGAAAGCTCGTTTTGCTCATCCTCAAGCTTTGTGAATGCCTTTATCCGCCCGACACAGTTTTGCAGCTTTGAAAAGCCTTCCCCCGCATATGAAAGGGTCATAAGATCCTTATATGCCGTGACCACCTTGGCATTGCCGCGGGCGTTTTCAACGCGTATTATAACCGAAAACCAGCTTCCCTTTTCAAGGGGCACGCCGTTTTCAAGCTCAAGGGTAACATACCCTCCGTGGTCAAAGGTCTTGCTGACCGACGCAGCAAGCCGCCCTCCGGAGGTGGGTACGCTGCCATTTTCCGAAAAGGGACTGTCAAGCCCTGTATAAATTTCGGCCTTCACCGTTATATCTTCTCCCATGACGGCGGCATTGACCGCCCTCAGCACCTCGGTTTTGCCGTTTTCTCCGCCTTTTTTTGCTTTAAAAACATTGGCAACCGTCTTGTCGTTTCGAAGGGAAAAGTCGTCTAAATTACCGTCATAATAATAGTTATAATCATATTTATCGACAGGCGCATAGGTAAAAGCATAAACACTCGAGCTTGTGTTTTCATAGGAAAGATAAAAATATTCAAGGGAGCGATAGCTGTTTTTCACAAGCCAGCCGCCCTTTCTCCCCGCCGCCGAGGGGGAAAATCTGTCGGCCTCGATCGTGTCGTCCCAGCCGATAACGGTGCAGGCGTGGGGGAAGCTGTCCGAGCCCTTCTCGGTTCTCGGATTATAGTATTCCGTCTCTCTGACATTGTTATACTGAAAGGTTACGGCGCCGTATTTTGCCACGGCCTCCTTTATGTCGGAAATATATTCGTCGAGATTATCCTTTTCGGGGATATAAAACCCGTTTTCAAAGCGGAAGGAGGGGTTTTCAAAGGGGTTCTCCGCCGCCGAAGTGCTTTCGGTGGGCCCCCACCACATGGAAAAAAGCTTGACCGCCTTTAAGGGATTTCCCGCCGCCTTCATATAATCGGCACTTTGCCAGTCTCCCCCCGTGTTTTCGAGAGGGTCGGAGGTTCTTTTAAAAACCCGATATGCCGTAGCGACAGGATTCAGATAGAGCTCGTTCGGAGATTTATCGGTCAGCCCGCTCTTTAAAATGCTTGCCTCGGAGGCCGAGGAGGATGAATATGACCAGCAAAGGTTGCTGTCTCCCTGATCCCTGACGGGGGTTATGATTCCGACGCTTCGTCCGTCATATTTTTCGAGCTTTGCAATTTCCTCAAAAGCGCCCTCCGACTGCTCGGCCGACGGGAAAAGAGCGGCCGAAAAAAGACAGCTCAAAGCCACCGACAGAGACAGCAAAAGGCACAAAGGCTTTTTGAACATATCCGTCACCTCTCTCAAATTCAAAACGTCCGATTAAACGGTTGCTTTGTTCACATATTTCACTTGTTATTTTAACATACCTTTTGACAAAAAACAACCGCCTCAAAGCTTCGCCGATTAAAACGCCCGCCGCCCGAGACGGAAAATTTAATTATTCTTGAAAAATGCCACAGCCACGGCTCCGGGGCCGGCATGAGTCCCCACCACGCTGCCGATTTGGGAATATCTCACACGGTCAAGTCTTTCCTGCCAAAGCCATTTGCTGTCCTCGATATATTTAAGCAGCAAAGCATCGGAAATGCCGGTATATCCGAGCATAACCGGCCTTGAAAAATCTATACCGCCGGATTTTTCAATTTCCCTGACAAGCAGGTTATTCCCCTGTTTTGAGCCTCTCGCCTTGCCAAGCACACCTATAACCCCGTCGTTAAGGCATATAACCGGCTTTATGTTTAAAACCGTGCCCGCCACGGCGGCGGTTTTGGAAATGCGTCCGCCCTTTTTAAGATATTCAAGGGTGTCCACAAGGGCGACCACAGTAATTTTTTCCTTTTCCCTGTCAAGCCGATCTGCAATTTCCTTTGCCGAAAGGCCTTTTTGCGAAAGGGAAAGAGCAAGCTCGACAATAATTCCCTGCCCCACCGTTGTCGTTCCGCTGTCCACAACAAAAATTCCCGGAAAATCCTCTGCTGCGATACAGGCACTTTGATATGTTCCCGAAAGCTTTGAGGAAATGGTTATGACAACGGCCTGTTCACCGTTTTTTAAGGTACGGAAAAGCTTTTTAAACGCCTCGGGAGAGGGCTGGCTCGTTGTGGGAAGCTCGTCGCTTTCGATAAGCATTTCGTAAAATGTCTTGCGGTCGATGTCCACTCCGTCGACATATTCCCTATCTGAAAACCGCACGGTCAACGGCACCGTTTCCACCGAATTTTGAACCTCTTCCGCCATATCTGCCGACGAATCGACAATTATTTTTACACTCATTTTTTACATCCTTTCATCGGCCGCCGCTTTTTCAAGCTTGTCGCTGACCTTATTCAGAAAGCGGTAAAAAACCTCCCGCTCTCCCTCGCTTAAATCTTCGCCGACGTTTTCCACGACCGAATCGATTTTAAGGGCTATTTTGCCGGCAGCCTCCCGCCCCTTTTCGGTCAGTTCCATGGGGGAATTATATCGCTTTTTTCCCTGCTCTCGGCAGCGGACAAATCCCTTTTGCTCAAGAAATCCGAGACTTCTCGAGACGGTGGCCTTGTCCTCCTCGCATTTTTCGCAAAGCTCGGTAGCGGTCAGCCCGCCGAAAAGATACAAAAAATAAAGACAGGAAACGTGAGGGCTTTTGAGCCCGTATTCCCTCATTTCGCGGTTTTTAATTCTTTTTATGTTACGGTTTATCTTGGTCATCAGCACCGTAAAGGTTTCGAATTTTCCTTCCGTTTTAAGCCCTCCCGACTTGTTGAAGTTTCAACAAGTTTGGATTTTAACACATCTAAGCCAAAAAGTCAAGAGTCAAAAAAGGCTGCGGCACCGACTCCCTATTCAAAGGGCGCGGGCGCCGTCAGCGTGAGTCTTTCCTCCGAAAAGGGGCGGCAAAACTCAAGCCGCTCGCAATGCAAAAGAAAATGCTTTCCCTCTTCCTCTTTTCCGTAAAGAAAATCATATTTCAGCGGGCAGCCGACGCTTGCAAGATGCACCCTGATTTGGTGGGTTCGCCCGGTCAACGGGAAAAGGCGGAGCAGCGCGCCGTTTTCGTCCGCCCTCACCGTTTCATAGGCCGTAACGGCGGGCTTTCCTGTCGGCGACACCTCTCTTTTGATAACGCTGCCGCAAACCCTCGCTATGGGAGCGTTTATCTCCCCCCGCGGCGGGCAGGGAGCCTTTTCGCAAAGCCCGAGATATGTCTTTTTGACCTCTCCCTTTTCAAATGCCCTGCAAAGGCGAAAGGCGGCGTCGGCGTTTTTGGCCACGACCACAATGCCTGAGGTATATTTATCAAGGCGGCTGACGGCGCGAAAAACAAAGGATGTGTTTTTATAATAATTCATGACCGCGCCCGCAAGGGTTTGCTCGCGGTTTCCCGCCGACGGATGAACGGCAAGCCCCGACGGCTTGTTGACCGCAAGAATGTCGCCGTCCTCATAAACAATGTCGAGAGGAATGTCGCAGAGGGGAATGTTTTCAGAGCTTTTTTGGGGCGGGCAAAGGGTCAGCACCTCGCCGACAGCCAGCGTGTGCCTGACCGTGACCGATTTTCCGTCGATTTTTATGCCGTCGGAAAACTTAAGCCGCTTTATCTCCCCGTGCGAAAGACCGAGTCCGTTGTATAAAAAGTGCAGCAAAACCGTGCCGCCGTCCTGCCGCCCGATAACGATTTTTCTGTCCATGCTCTCCCCTCCCGCTTTTTTAAAATTATCTCACACCCGCCAAAAAAAGTCAACAGACATAAAAACGGGCGTTACCGCTGTTTTCGGCACCGCCCGTATTTTCAATTGATTTCAGTTCCACATTTTGAGCAAAAGGCCTCGTTGCCCTTAATCTCGGCCTTACAGTTTGGACAAAGCTTCACGTCGTCCCCCGACGCACCGCAATGAGGACAGTTTTTTCTGAGTTTTGCACCGCAGGAGGAGCAAATTTTTTGTCCTTTCGGATTTTTTGCTTTGCACGTCGGACACTCGACCTCATTTCCCCCGATTTCAGCGCCCACAGACAGCACGGCGGATTTTCCGCCGTACATTATGAATTTTTCGATTTCTCCGCAATTTCCTTGGGAAGCCGGGATGTTTGACCGCTCCGAAAGCTGCCGTGCGGCAATCCTTTTTTCGTGTGAAATTCGTGTGCAATTTAATCTTGCGTATAGGATAATTATATTTTTCGGCAATATAACACGGCTGCCGAAAATCACCGAAACCCGCATAAACAAGGAACCGCTGTTTATACGGGTTTTCTAAGTACGATCGCGCGACGAAACGGTACAAAATAAAAGCTTCACGAATGTTTGCACCGACACTTGTTCCGCTACTTATAAGTTGGTTCGTTAATACGCTTTTTTAGTTTGCTTTACACAGTTACAAACCTTGATAATCTGCAAAGCAAATTCTTTGGATTTTATAATTAACGGACCACCGGACATATTATCGCCGCCTTTTTTAATCATCCGCGCAGCGGATACCGCACTTCTTCACCATTACCTATTACTTATTACCTCCCAAAAATCCCGACATGGATTTTATTTTGAAGTAAGAGTGAAGAAGTAATAAGTAATAAGTAAAAATCCCGCCCACTAAAGTGAACAGGATTTTTGGTGGAGGCGACGGGAATCGAACCCGTGTCCGAAAGCCTTTTCCCGAAAATTTCTCCGAGCGCAGCCGTTCGTTTAAAATTCCCTCATTTCCCTGCCGAGCGGCAGGCCGGAAAACTCGGTAGCCTCTTATTCATAAGCCGGTTCGAGGCGCATGCCGACTTACGTTCACCGCTAATCGACGCCTTTATCCCGACCGCGGTACTTCGGGTAAAGACGGCTGCTTAATTAAGCAGCGTAGGCAACAGTATTGTTGTCGTTTAATTTTAAAGTTACGGCGTTTAAAGCGTGTCCGCAACGCTGCTCGCTTATCTCGGTGCCGGGCCCCCGTCGAAGCCTTTACGCCCCCGAATATACGCCGAAAAGCTTTCGGCGGTTTTATTATCTCATATTCTCTTTAAAAAGTCAACGCAAAGCTCTTTCCAGCCTTCACATTCCTTCGACACCATCTCGCTGGTCTCGTCGCAAACCGACAGCCCGTGCGGACCGCTTTCATACATATGCAGTTCAAAGGGCACGCCCGCCGCTTTAAGAGCCGACGCCATGATCAGCGAATTTTCCGACGGAACAATATCGTCGTCGACCGTCTGCCAAATAAAGGCGGGCGGCGACTTTTTGCTCACCATGTTTTCGCAGGAAAGGTCGGGAAGCTCGGATTTTTCGCGAAAATCCTCACAGCCGAAAAGATTGACAAATGAGCCCTCGTTTGCAAGCCCCTTTTTGCTTGTTATAACGGGATAGCAAAGCACCTGACCGTTGGGTCTTGACAGCGTTTCGTCGATTTCAAGGCTTTTTGCAAGGTCGCTGTCACAACCGTTCGAAAGCCACGCCGCAAGGTGGCCGCCCGCCGAAAAACCGATGACAAAAACCCTGTTTTCATCGACGTTATATTCGTCGGCGTTTTTGCGGATGTGCTCCACGGCCTTGGCCGCCTGGTAAAGAGGCGCGGGAAAACAGGCCTCTCCGGTGTTTATCGAATATCGCAGCACAAAGCAGTTAAAGCCCCTGGCGTTGAAATATCTCGCCACCGGCTCGCCCTCCCTGTCGGAAACAAAGCCGTAGCCGCCGCCGGGCAGCACGAGAATTGTCGGACGCTTTTTAAAGGGACGGCCGTCCACCTGCCGCTCTATGAGCATGGGACGGAGGGTCGCCTTTTTGCCATCATATTCAAACTCAATAATATTTTCCATGTCAAATCACCTGAAATTGCGTTCCTTGATTGCGCGGTCGATGTTGCGCTTTGCGTCCTTTCGGGCGGCGT
>URYV01000025.1 GCA_900552285.1 uncultured Oscillospiraceae bacterium | reverse complement strand
CGGCTTCGTCAAGTTCTGACACGCGCACCGCAGCAGGCCCCCGCACCCGCGAGGGTGCTTGAAGGAGGCGGCGCAGGCAAGCCCCGTTGCGGCCTTCAGCTCCTTCACAAGCTGATAGCTGTTAAACGCGTCGAGAAAATTTATATATCCCGGGCGGCCGCACAGTATTTCAATGGGGAGCTCGCTTCCGTTTTCCATAAATATTTTTGACGGCTTTTGGTTGGGATTGCAGCCGTATTTAAGCTCGAATTCTTTCATGATTTGTCCTCCCGATCACTTGTTTTTGTTGATGATTATCTCTTCGGTCTCGCCGCTCGAAAGCTCGACGCTCCTCACAAAAAGAGACACCTTGTTTTGCTCGTTGAGATTTTCCCAAACCGTGTCGGCAAGCTCTTTTGCCGTATCGGGAAGCTCCACCGCCTCGGGCTCGCCCTCAAAGGAGGGAATGGGGTCGCCGTCGCACTTATATGTGTGAATAAAGTGGCCCTTGCCCGCAACGGGGGAATAATTATAGAAAAATCTGTTGCAGACCGACGGATCGCCGTCGCCGCTTTTTAAAATCGACAGCGTGTATTCAAAAGAGGCGTTTTCGCAGTCATAGAAATTCACGCCGGAAATTCGTGGGGTATAGTTTGGCGCGTCGGGCTCGAATTCGCGGGTGAAAAGAGCCTCCTCAAAGGTCGAGCCGCTTTTGATATAGTCATAAATCGTGTCGGTTTGGTCGCCGTTTGTGATAATATCCACATTTTCCAGGTTTAAAAAGGGATTGTAGATTATAAGACTGGGGTCGGAAAGCTTTGACTCGTCAAAGGCTTTGGTTCTCATCCCGCCGTCAAACATCTCAAAAACACGGTTGCGGCTGTTGACGCTTCTGCCCATGATGAAATAGGCAATCAGCGCCTTTTCCCCGTCCTTCGACATTCCGATGACAATGCCGCGACCGGGATAGGAATTTTCACATAAAAGTTTCTTTAAATCAAACATTTTCCGACCTCTTTTCGATTATTTCCTTTGATATTTTTTCGGCACAAAGGGGAAGTATCTTCCACTCGGCCTGTTCCATTACTCTTTTTTGCAAAATTTCGGGCGTGTCTCCGTCCTCAACCTCAACCGCACGCTGCATAATTATCTTGCCGCCGTCGGGAATTTCATTGACAAAATGGACGGTGGCGCCGGTCACCTTGACGCCCTTTTCAAGAGCGGCTTTATGAACCCGCAGCCCGTAAAAATCCTTTCCGCAAAAGGAGGGAATGAGCGAAGGATGAACGTTTATTATGCGGTTTTCAAATCGGCGGGTAAAATTTTCGCTTAAAATGCACATAAACCCGGCAAGCACGATAAGGTCGATTTTTTCATCCTCAAGGGTTTTTATAAGGATTTTTTCAAAATCCTCCCCCGTTTCCTTTTTGCCTACAACTACCGACTTCACGCCTGCATTTTTCGCCCGCTCGAGGGCAAAGGCTTTTTTGCTGCTTGACACAACAAGCACAATTTCGCCGCTTTTGATAATTCTGCTTTGCTGTGCGTCGAGAAGGGCCTGAAGATTGGTTCCGCCGCCCGACACAAGCACGGCTATTCTTGCTTTTTCGCTCATTTTTATCACCTCAGCAAAGTTCGATTTTGCTGTCTCCCTTTACGATTTCACCCATGGTGTAGGGCTTTTCTCCCGCCTCCTCGAGGGTTCTCAGGGCGAGGGTTTCGTCCTCCTTCGACACCACAATACTCATGCCGACACCCATGTTGAAGGTGTTGAACATATCGTGAGCGGAAATGCCGCCCTTTTTCGCAATCAGGTCGAATATCGGGAGCACCTTCACCTTTGACAAATCGATTTTTGCACAAAGACCTTCGGGAATGCTTCTCGGAATGTTTTCGTAAAAACCGCCGCCGGTGATGTGAGAAATGCCCTTTACCTTCACCTTTTCAACAAGAGAAAGCACCGGCTTTACATAAATTTTCGTGGGGGTGAGCAGCATCTCTCCAACCGATTTGCCGCCGAGCTCTTCAACTGGGGCTTTTATGTCGGAATGTTCCACATCGAAAACCTTTCTGACAAGGGAAAATCCGTTTGAATGAACGCCAGACGAAGGCAGAGCGATAATAACGTCGCCCTCCTTCATAAGGCTGTTGTCGATTATTTTATCCTTATCCACAACGCCGGTGGAATAACCCGCAAGATCATATTCATCCTCGGGATAAAAGCCGGGCATTTCGGCGGTCTCTCCGCCTATGAGAGCGGCGCCCGCCTGAATACAGCCGTCGGCAACTCCCTTTACAATGTCGGCAATGCGCTCGGGAACGTTTTTGCCGCAGGCAATATAATCAAGGAAGAAAAGGGGCTTTGCGCCGCAGCAGATGATGTCGTTGACGCACATGGCGACGCAGTCTATTCCCACCGTGTCATGCTTGTCCATGAGAAAGGCCAGCTTGAGCTTTGTGCCGACACCGTCGGTTCCGCTGACCAGCACCGGCTTTGTTATACCGGTCATGTCAAGCTCGAAAAGTCCGCCGAAGCCTCCCACGTCGGAACAAACTCCGGGGGTTTTGGTCGCGGCCACATGAGCCTTCATAAGCTCAACCGCTTTGTATCCCGCCGTAATGTCGACGCCGGCGGCTGCGTATGCGTCGGATCTTGAGTTTTCCATTTTCAGCCCTTCTTTCCTTTTGCTTCGGATATTTTGCGTTCAAATCTGTTTTTCTCGGTGTTCTGCGGGATTTCGGTGGGATATTCGCCGTCGAAGCAGGCGGTGCAGTATCCCTTTCCGGCACATCCGTAGGCAATTTTCTTAACGTTGTCGACGCTCAGATAACCGAGACTGTCGGCGCCGATGATTTTTGCCGTTTCCTCCACCGAATGGTGACAGGCGATAAGATTTTCTCTCGAGTCGATGTCGGTTCCGTAGTAGCAGGGGTTCTTGAAGGGCGGCGCCGAGACTCTCATGTGTATTTCCTTTGCGCCGGCCTCTCTGAGAAGCTTGACTATTCGGGCGCTTGTGGTTCCTCTGACAATGGAGTCGTCTATAAGCACGACACGCTTTCCCGCCACCACGTCGGTAATGGGGTTAAGCTTGATTTTGACCTTGTTTTCCCTGCTTTTCTGACCGGGGGAAATGAAGGTTCTCGCTATGTATTTATTTTTGATAAAGCCGATTTCATAAGGAATACCCGACTGCTTGGAATATCCCACGGCGGCGTCAAGGCCCGAATCGGGCACACCGATAACAACGTCGGCCTGAACAGGATGCTCAAGGGCAAGATACGCTCCCGCTCTTGCACGGGCGGTGTGAACCGAACAGCCGTCGATAACCGAGTCGGGGCGGGCAAAATATACATATTCGAAAACACAAAGTCTGTGTTCCTTTTTGTCACAATGATCCCTTATGCTTCTGACGCCGTTTTTGTCGAAAACGAGAATTTCTCCCGGTTCGATGTCCCTTACAAAAGAGGCCCCTATGGCGTCAAGGGCGCAGCTTTCCGACGCCACGACGTATTTTCCGTCCTCGGTCATACCGTAGCAAAGCGGGCGGAAGCCGTTTTCGTCGCGCAGAGCGATAAGCTTTGAGGGGGACATGATGACGAGAGAATAGGCTCCCTTTATCTTGTTCATGGCCTCATTTACGGCGTCCTCAATAGTGGGACAGCGAAGTCTTTCCTTTGTTATGATATAGGAAATGACCTCGGTGTCGGAGGTTGTGTGAAAAATGGAGCCTTCAAGCTCGAGGGCCGAGCGCAGCTCAAAGGAATTTGTCAGATTGCCGTTGTGGGCAAGCGCCATTCTTCCCTTGACATGATTGACCACAATGGGCTGGGCGTTGTTTCGGCCGTTTCCGCCGGTGGTGCCGTATCTGACGTGGCCGACGGCAATGTTTCCCTGACCGAGACGGTCGAGAATTTCGGGTGTGAAAACGTCGTTCACAAGACCAGTGTCCTTATATTCGTTGAAAAGTCCGTCGTCGTTGACCACTATTCCGCAGGACTCCTGCCCTCTGTGCTGAAGAGCGAAAAGTCCGTAATATGTGTCGGCGGCAAGATTGTCGGACGTTTTTGAATAAATTCCGAAAACGCCGCATTCTTCTCTTAAACTGCTCATGATTATTCTCCCAAAATGCGTTTCATCATTTCCTTGTAGGCATCCTCAACATTGCCCATATCTCTGCGGAAACGGTCCTTATCCAGCTTTTCGTGGGTCTCGCTGTCCCAGAAACGGCAGGTGTCGGGAGAAATTTCGTCGGCAAGAACAATTTCGCCGTCGGCGGTTTTGCCGAATTCAAGCTTGAAATCAACAAGATCGACCTTGAGATTTTTGAAGAAAGCCTTCATGACATCGTTGACCTTAAAGGCCATGGATTTTATGGTTTCGATTTCCTCCTTGGTGGCAAGACCGAGGGCAAGAGCATGATAATCGTTGATGAGCGGATCGCCGAGATCGTCGTTTTTATAGGAAAATTCAATGGTAGGCTCGGCAAATACAATACCCTCCTCAACGCCGTAGCGCTTGGCAAAGGAGCCGGCCGAAATGTTTCTTATAATGACCTCGAGAGGAACAATGGTCACCTTTTTGACAAGGGTCTCGCGGTCGGACAGCTCTTTGACAAGGTGGGTCTTTACCCCTTCCTTTTCAAGCAGCTCCATCATGTAATTGGTGACGCGGTTGTTAATGGCGCCCTTTCCCGAAATGGTTCCCTTTTTAAGACCGTTAAAAGCGGTGGCGTCGTCCTTATAGGACACAAGCACAACATTCGGGTCGTCGGTGGCAAAAACCTTTTTTGCCTTTCCTTCATAAAGCAGCTCTTTCTTTTCCATTTTGTGTTCCTCCCAAAAATTATTTATTGAATTCGAGTTCGATTTTTTTATTCTTTTCAAGCACCTTTGCGGCGTCGGAAGCCCGTTTTTGCTCGAGCTTTTCACAAAGCTCATCATCGCCGACGGCAAGCATTTCCACACAAAGCAAAGCGGCATTGACCCCACCGTTTATCGCAACCGTCGCCACCGGAATTCCGGAGGGCATCTGAACGGTGGAATACAGTGCGTCAACGCCGTCTAAAACGCTTGATTTACAGGGAATTCCCACAACGGGAAGGGTGGTATTGGCCGCAACGGCTCCCGCAAGGTGAGCCGCCATTCCCGCAGCGGCGATTATGGCTCCGAAGCCTTCTTTTCTTGCGTTTTTCGCAAAATCTGAAGCCTCCTTGGGGGTTCGGTGAGCCGAAAAGACATGAACCTCAAAGGGCACGCCGAATTCGTCAAGGGTGTCCATGGCCTTTTTAACGACGGGCAGATCGCTGTCGCTTCCCATTACAATACCGATTTTTTTCATTGTTTTTCCTCCGTTTTTAAAGAAGTGAAAAGGGCACACTTGACCCTTTAAAATCAAGTGCGCCCAGACGGTCGGCTGAAGGGGAAAATCCCCGTATTCTCTCTGCTCCCTTGCGGTCATCCGCTTATCCGTCAGTCGCAAAGAGTCTCTTTCTGTGTTTTGATTATACCAAATTTCCGCCCGTCGGTCAAGGGAAAGGGACGGGTCAAAAAAATTTCGTATTCTTTCACAAATAGCCTGCAAAATCCCCCTCCCTTTTTAACAAAAAGTCGGGTGGTTTTAGGCTTTTCGGAAATATATCAAAGCTTTGATTCGCAATAGGCGCAGCGGTATATTTTCTTGTCCCCGTCGGTGAGGTTGAATATCTGGTCAAGCTCCTGTTCGGTGGAGCTTATGCACCTTGGATTTTTACACTTGAGCACGTTTTTAAGCACCTTCGGGGTGTCCACCGAGAATTTTTTCACCCGCTCGCCGTTTTTGATTACGTTAACGGTGGCGTCGGGGTCGACATAGCCGATAACGTCGAAATTTATGTCAATGTCGGCGTCGATTTTGATTATGTCCTTTTTACCCAGCTTTGAGCTTTGAACGTTTTTGATTATGGCGACCGACACGTCAAGGTTCGCAAGGCCGAGCAGCTCATAAAGCCGCATTCCTTTTCCTGCCGAAATGTGGTCGATAACTATTCCGTTTTTAATGCTGTCTATATTCATACTTCCGCCCCCAAAAGTTTCATTATAAGCGCCATTCTGACAAAGCGGCCGTTGTGAGCCTGTTTGAAATAGCAGGCGCGGGGGTCGCCGTCGACGGCGGTGGAAATTTCGTTCACCCTCGGCAGCGGATGAAGAATACACATGTCGTCTCTTGCGTTTTTCAGCTTGTCCTCGGTGAGAATATAGCTGTCTCTGAGGCGCAGATAGTCCTCCTCGTTGAAGAAACGCTCCTTTTGAACACGGGTCATGTAAAGAATGTCGAGCTCGCCTATAACCTCGTCGAGAGAGGTGCACTGAACATATTCGATGCCCTTGTCCTTTATGTATTCCTGTTTGACAAAGCTCGGCAGCTTCAGCTCGTCGGGAGAGATGAGCACAAACTTGATGTTTTTGTATCTCGACATGGCGCCGATAAGAGAATGGACGGTGCGGCCGAACTTAAGGTCGCCGCAAAAACCGACAGTCAGGTTGTCGAAACTTCCTTTTTCCTCATGAATTGTCATAAGGTCGGTGAGGGTCTGGGTGGGGTGATAGTGGCCGCCGTCGCCCGCGTTTATAACAGGCACAAGAGAATGCTTTGCGGCGACAATGGGAGCGCCCTCTTTGGGGTGGCGCATGGCGATTATGTCGGCATAGCCGCTGACCACCGAGACGGTATCGGCAACGCTTTCGCCCTTGGAGGCCGAGCTTGAAGAGGAATCGGCAAAACCGAGTGTGTTTCCTCCGAGAGAGAGCATGGCCGATTCAAAGCTCAGCCTTGTTCTGGTGGACGGCTCGAAAAACAGGGTGGCGAGGATTTTGTTTTTACAGACCTCGCTGTATTTGGATCTGTCTTTTTTTATGTCCTTTGCCCGCTCGATGAGGCTGTCTATTTCCTCGGTGGAAAGGTCGAGAATATTTATCAGATCTCTCATTTTTCTGCCCAGCTTTCATCGGAAGGATTGTCGCGGAATTTTATAAGACGGGCAACATCCTCGGGCGCGATATATCCCTCGTCCGCCGCAACCTGAGCAATTGCGTCAAAATTCGACAGACTGTAATTCGTCACATTTTCGGCGGCAAGGCGCTCAAGCCCCTTTTTCATGCCGTAGGTGAATATGCTGACAACGCCGAGCACATCGGCACCGGCCTCTCTGAGAACCTTAACGACCTCTATAACGCTTCCTCCGGTGGAAATAAGGTCCTCCACAACAACAACCTTCTGCCCCTTTTCAAGGCGGCCTTCGATTTGATTTTTACGACCGTGGTCTTTGTTTCCCGAGCGAACATATCCCATGGGCAACCCCATGAGATGCGCGGTTATGGCGGCATGGGCAATGCCTGCGGTGGAGGTTCCCATGAGAACCTCGGCCTCGGGGAAATGCTGCTCCACAAGGTCTTTAAGCCCCTGCTCCACATCATTTCTCACGTCGGGAGCGGTGAGGGTCAGGCGATTGTCGCAGTATACCGGGCTTTTAATTCCGCTTGCCCATGTAAAGGGCTCGTCCGGGCGAAAAAACACCGCCTTTATGGAAAGCAGATCCTTTGCAATAAGCTTTTCTGTTTGGTTCATTTATGTATCCTCCTAATCGACAAATTCGTTTACGCATCTTTCGTAGGCCGCAACCGGATTCTCGGCGGCGGTTATGGGACGTCCGACCACAATATAGTCGGAGCCGATTTTTCTTGCCTCCTCGGGAGTCATGACCCGCTTTTGGTCACCCCTGTCACCGTCGGAAAAGCGCACGCCGGGAGTGACGGTCAAAAAGCCGTCCCCGCAGGTTTCGTGAACCTTTTTGGCCTCGAGAGGCGAACAAACCACCCCGTCAAGACCCGCGTTCGCGGCGGTTTTTGCATAATGCATGACCACCCTGTCGATAGGCTCCTTTATGAGCAGATCACGTTCCATGGTCTGCTGATCGGTGGAGGTGAGCTGGGTGACGGCGATAAGTATGGGACGGCTGCCGTCGTCCCGCGTCAGCCCCTCGAGAGCCGCCTCCATCATGGGAGCGGCGCCCGCGGCGTGAAGATTGCACATATCAACATCAAGACGGGAAAGCACCCGCATGGCCTTTTTGACCGTGGTCGGTATGTCGTGCAGCTTTAAATCGAGAAATATTTTGTGGCCTTTCGCCTTTATCTGCCTGACAATTTCGGGCCCTTCGGCATAAAAAAGCTCCATTCCGATTTTCACAAAAGGCTTTTTGCCCTCAAATTTGTCAAGAAACGCAAAGGTTTCTTCTGCCGACGGAAAATCGCAGGCAATAATTACGTCCTTACCCAATGTTAACCCCTCCCGTTATATCGCTGAGTTTATTTATATTATATTTTTCCATTACCCTCGGCAGGTCGTTTATGATGTCCCTGCAGGCGTAAGGATTGACAAGATTTTGCGCTCCGACGCCCACCGCAGTCGCACCGGCAAGCATCATTTCGATAACGTCCTCGGCGTTTGACACTCCGCCGATACCGATGACGGGAATTTTCACTGCCTTTGCCGTCTGCCACACCATGCGAAGGGCAAGAGGGAAAACGGCGGGTCCCGACATTCCTCCGGTGACGTTTTTTATTATGGGCTTTCTGGTTTTAATGTCTATTCTCATGCCCATGGGGGTGTTTATCAGGCTGACACCGTCGGCACCGCCCGCCTCACAGGCCTTTGCAATTTCGGCAATGTCGGTAACATTGGGCGAAAGCTTCATAATTATCGGCTTTTTGACCGCTTTTTTCACCGCCGCAGTCACCTGCTCGGCCGAAGAGGCGCAGGTGCCGAAAGACATTCCGCCGCCGTGGATGTTGGGGCAGCTTATATTTATCTCAAGAAAATCCACCTGCTCGCATTCGTCAAGACGGCTTGCCACATAAACATATTCGTCGAGGGAAAAGCCGCTGATGTTGGCCATAACGCCCTTGTGAAATACCTTTTTTAGCTTTGGAAGCTCCTCGGAAATGACCTTGTCGACGCCCGGGTTCTGAAGTCCCACGGCATTAAGCACGCAGGAGGGACACTCGGCCGTGCGCGGGGTGGGATTTCCGAAACGGGGTTCTCTCGTAGTTCCCTTAAAGGAGAACGTCCCGAGACAGTTTATATCGTAAAGCTCGGCAAACTCATATCCGTAGCCGAAAGAGCCGCTTGCCGGAATTATGGGATTGTCGAGGGTTTTTCCGCAAAGATTTACTTTTAAATCTACCATATTATCTCCTCTCTGAAAAGCACGGGGCCTTCACGGCAAATTCTTTTGTTACCGGTGAGGGTCTTGCAGGTACAGCCCATGCAGGCGCCGAATCCGCAGCCCATGCGCTGTTCAAAGCTGAACTGACCGGAGGTTTTGACCGTTTTTTCAAGGGCTCTGAACATGGGCTCGGGACCGCAGGTGAAGAAATAGTCGTAGTCGACGTCGCAAAGAGCGTCGGTCACAAAGCCCTTTACGCCGTAGGTTCCGTCGGCCGTGCAGACAAGCACCCTGTCGGCAATCTCTTTAAATTCCTTTTCAAAGAAAATTTCCTCTTTTGAATTGAATCCGAGTATGACGCTGACCTTTTTGCCCTGTTTTTTAAGCTCCTTTGCAAGCTTATAAAGGGGCGGAACGCCCACTCCGCCGCCGATGAGCACCGGTTTGTCGGTTTTGACCGTCAGGTCGTATCCGTTTCCGAGCCCCGTCAGCAAATCGAGCTTTTGGCCGGCCTCAAGTCCGCTCATGCGGTCGGTGCCTTTGCCAACCACCTTGTAAATGATAAGCAGCTCGTTTTCATTAAAGTCGCAAACCGAAATGGGACGGCGGAGAAAGAAGCCGTCAATTTTGATGTTGACAAACTGCCCCGCTCCGGTTATGCCCGACGTGTCCCCCGCAAGGCGCATTTTAAAAACGTCTTTGGCGATTTTTGTGTTTTCGGTTATTTCAAAAATTCCCTGTTTCATAATGTCCCCTTTTCATAAACCGTTTTGCCGTCGCAAACCGTCAGCAAATTTTGACCGAACACCCTTGCCCCCTCAAAAGGCGTCGCCTTTCCCATAGAAAGGAATTCACTCGGGTCTACCGTGTATTCGGCATTCGCGTCAAAAACCGCATAATCCTCAAGAAAGGGAATGTCAAATCTCTTTCTCGGATTTATGCACAAAAGCTCGACGGCCCTGTCAAGCGTAATAATATTATGCTTCACGAAGTGTGTAAATATAAGCGGAAAAGCAATTTCAATCCCCGTTATGCCCATAAGACTTTTTTCAAGCCCCTTGGATTTTTCCTCCGACGTGTGGGGAGCGTGGTCGGTGGCAATCATGTCAATTGTACCGTCGATTATTCCCTCGATAAGGGCGGCTCTGTCCTCTTTGCTTCGCAGCGGCGGGTTCATTTTGAATTTTCCGTCCTCTTTAAGGTCGTCCTCGCAAAGGATCAGATAGTGGGGCGCCGTCTCGCAGGTCACGTCGACTCCCCTTTTTTTGGCCTTTCTTATAATATCGACGCTTTCCTTGGTCGAAATGTGGCAGACGTGATATTTACACCCGATTTTTTCGCAAAGCTCAATGTCCCGCGCGATCATGGCATATTCGCTCTGTGAGCTTATGCCCTTGTGCCCGTGAGCCTTTGCATAATTTCCGTCGTGAATATATCCGCCGAAAAGCAGACTTTCATCCTCGCAGTGAGCCGAAATAACCTTGCCGAGCGCTTTGGCCTTTTTCATGGCGGCTTCCATCATTTCCGCCCGCTGAACACCCTTTCCGTCGTCGGAAAACCCGCAAACATAAGGTGCGATTTGCTCCATGTCCGAAAGGCTTGCTCCCTTTTCGCCATTTGTCACGGTGCCGAAGGGATAGACCTTCACGGCGGCATCTCTTTTTATAATGTCCAGCTGAACATCGAGATTTTCCCTGCAATCGGGAGCGGGATTTAAATTCGGCATGGTGCACACGGCGGTATATCCGCCTCTTGCGGCGGCGGCCGAACCGCTTTTAATCGTTTCTTTATAAGAAAATCCCGGCTCTCTGAAATGAACATGAACATCACAGAGCCCGGGAATTATCAAACAGTCGGAAAATCGGCCGCAAAGCCCCTTTTCGTCGAATTTTTGCGAAAAGAGCGCCTTAAACTCCTTATAACTGTCAAAGCTGAAATTTTTCATAAAATCAATCCTCGTAATCTTTCCGGCATCTCGTACCGACTTAAAAACCACTACGGATATTATAGCAAATGCCCCCGCTCTTGTCAACGGCTTTGGCCGTCAATATTATTTTTGTCGCCCGACTCGGATTTATTGCGACGTTTGTGAGCCTTTCTGTCGAAAAACTCCTGTAAGAATTCGAAAAAGTCCCTGACAGCACGGTTGTCGAGCTTGTTTTCCCTGCATTTAAAGATGATTTCTCTTTCGCAAAGAGGCTGTTCGATTTCAAGCAGCACGGCGCTTCCCTTTTGAAGATTTCCCCATGAAAATTCCGGCCAAAAGCAAATACCCATGTTGGAGCAAACCATGTTTTTTACGGCGGCGGGATTGTCGCTTTCGAAAATAATGCGCGGCTCAAACCCGGCCTGGCGGCAAAATTTATCGCATATCCAGCGCAGCTGTTTGGAGCCCATGAGACTTATAAAGCCGTCCTTTTCCACCTCGGTCAGATTTATTTTTTCCCTTTTTGCAAGACGGTGCTCGGCGGGAACGGCAAGGAATATTTTTTCTATAAGCTCAAAGCGGTTTTCGGAATTGAAAATTTCCTCGCTTTTGACCCTCTCGGTGGTGACCGAAATGTCGTAAATTTTGCTTTGGTCGTTCTGCATGAGCTGAAAATTTATTTTGGGGTGCTTTCGGCGATATTCGATTATGGCGTCGGTTATAAGGGTGGAGGCGGCGAGCACCTTAAGATGAATGGTGGCGTTCTCCCTGTCGGCCATGCTTTTAAGCTCCTGGGGCAGATCGTCTATTTCGGAAATTATTCCCGACATTTTTTCCTGAAGATATTTTCCGTATTCGGTGAGCACAATGTTCCGTCCCTTTGAGGCAAAAAGCGGCACTCCGAGCTCCTGCTCAAGATTGTGAATCGCCTTGGAAAGAGCCGGCTGGGCAATGTGAAGCCTTTCGGCACTTCGGGTGACATGCTGGGTCGACGCAACCTCGAGAAAATATCTCATCTGATTTATTTCCATGTCCGCTCCTCACTTTCATAACTAAATAATTATAATTTCGATAACAATTATATATTAGACATTATGGTTTGTCAATGATATACTGTGAACAGAAAGAAAAAAGAAACGAATTTAAGAGAATTTTTCGAGGTGTAAGAAATGTCTGAATTACTTGAAACCGCAATGCTTATCTGCTTTGGTTGCTCTTGGCCCCTTTCGGTCTATAAGAACTACAAGGCAAAGACCGCCAAAAACATGAGTATCTACTTTATTATGCTCATCATCTTCGGCTACATCGCCGGTATCACCGCCAAGATCATCAGCGGCCACATCAACTATGTTCTTGTCGTTTACATTCTCAACCTTGTGGTTGTTTCGGCAAACGTCGTTGTCTACATCATCAATAAAAACCATGACAAGCAGTCAGAGATGGCTCCCGCGGTCAGCGGTGTTAAATGCCATTCTGTGAACTGATATATTTTTTCTTCTCACAAACACAAAAGGCTCGGAAAACTCCGAGCCTTTTGTGTTTTTAATTTATTTTTTCTTTGAAAAATCATAGGGCTTATAATCGTAGTATATATGCTTTACCTTGACGTTTCTGCTGTCGGCGGTTATAAGGGTTCCGCCCACATGATCGAGACGGTAGCTGTTGTGAAGTCCGGTCTTAAGACCGAAGGTATATCTCATGTCGCCGTCGAGAATGCTCATGCTGTTTTCGTGCTCATGGCCGAAAAACATAGCCTTGGTACCCACCCTTCTGGCCGTGTCGTCAAAGGCATGGTCGGTGTCGAAGGGAACGGTGTCCTGAAAATTGTCCATGGCGCCGAAATCGCCGTCGCCGTTCTTTTCGAGCTTGGTGTTCTGTCCGCCGTAGCGCTCGACAAACAGCTCGCACATTCTGCTCGGAGCAATGTGGAAAAACGCAAGAGAGGCAATATCCTTATCGCCGTAATGGTTTTTCACGTCATTGACCGTCTTTTCATACCACTCGCGCTGGTCGGGAAAAATTCCTTCCTCCTGAGTTATAAGCTCAAGATCGGGGTTGTCGGCCATTATGCCGTCTCCCCAGGTTCCCGGATTGTTGAAAACTCGGCAGCCGTTGGTGTCGAGCATCATGAGAAGGCTTTTAATACGGTTCTCAAAGGTGACGGCAACGCTGAAATTGCAGTTTCCCGTGACGTTTCCTCTTGCAAAGACACAGTTTTTCGCCTTTTCAAACTGCTCGTACTGCCATCTTACGCCCTTGGCGCTTTCGTTGTCATGATTGCCGAAAATCGGAATCCACGGAATGCCGTATTTTTCACATTCCCTTATAAATCTTAAAAGAAGCTCGCCGCTGTCATCGGTTTCACCGTAGACTATGTCGCCGGTAATGACGATAAGGTCGGGCTTTACCCTATCGGTGACCTCATTCATAAGGTCATAAACGCGATAGTCGTCGTCAAAAATACCGTCTCCGAAATAGCAGGCCTTTATTTGGTCATAGCGTATTTTGGTTCGGGTGGTGTCGATATTTGTAATCTGCGGGTCGGTCAGCTGAAGAATCCGCACCGGACGGTCGGACTCAAGCTCGATCTCGAAATCGGTCACCGCACCCTTTTTAACCTTCAAGGACATAGTGAAGCCTCCGATTTATTTTTCGAGATATTTTTTATATTCGTTGTAGGCCGCCTCATTTTTCTTATAGTCGCCCACCGCAATAATCGCGAAAAGAGCCGTCGGAAGAACAAGGGAGGCAATCATGAAAATGCCCCAATGCGCGTCGAAAATATGATAAAATGCGGTGGAGATATACTGGACAAAATAGAGGGCGAGGAAAATCACGCATCCGGCAATAATTCCTTTGAGTGCCTCCACAAGAATATATTTGTTCTTGTTTGCCAAGCGTTTTTGCTTCCAGGAAAGCGCCTTTGTGAAGGTATATCCGTTCACTTCGAAGGGCGCGCCGTTCTTAACCGAAACGCCGTCCACAAAGCAGTCGTAGTCATAATCGTCGCCGCTTTCGAGAATGAAAATCATAATCTGCGAACCTGCGGCCTTAAATTTAATTTGGGCTCCGCCCGAAATCATGGAAGAATCGGTCTCGACGGCGGTTCCGTCCACCGAAATTTCGGCGTCGCATATTTCTTCGTCGTGCGCTATGTCGATTCTGTGCGTACCCTGCGCCGTTTCAACATTGATATAAAGCTCGTTTTTTGCCATTTGAGGTTCCCCCTTTTCCTGCACAGTATACCATATATATACCGAATTATCAAGAAGCAAAAATTTTGCCGCCCGACGCAAAACGGTCG
>URYV01000024.1 GCA_900552285.1 uncultured Oscillospiraceae bacterium | reverse complement strand
GTCTCCTTGGCTACCTGCTCACGCTTGGGTTCCTCGCGGGTGCGAACCTGTGCAAGGAAGATCATGCGGACGGTATCCTCACGGATGGAGTCGATCATCGCGTCAAACATATCAAAGCCTTCGCGCTTGTACTCGACAACCGGATCGTACTGACCGTATGCACGCAGGCCGATGCCGTTTCGCAGTTCGGTCATTGCGTCGATGTGGTCCATCCACTTGCTGTCTACGTTCTTGAGCAGTACAACGCGCTCCAGCTCACGCATGATAGGCGAGCCGAGGGCCTGCTCCTTGGCTTCGTAGACCTTGTGCGCCTGATCGGACAGAATGTTGGTCAGCTGGTCAGCGGTCAGGTCATCGCACTCCTCGGGCGTGAAGGTGCAGTCCTCCGGACGGAGGAATACGCCGATGAACGGACGGCGCGCCTGTTCAACCATTTCGGTCGAAATCAGGCTGTGTTCGCCGATGGCAGCATGCACCGCATGGGCGATGGTATCGTCGATCATCTTGACAATGTTGTCCTTAACGTCCTTGCCCTCGAGCACCTGCAGACGCTGTGCGTAGATGGTCTGACGCTGGGTGTTCAGTACGTCATCGTACTCGAGAACGTGCTTACGAACGCCGATGCTCTGCAAATCCACCCCCGAAGGCGCGCGCGATTACCTCGTGCCCAGCCGCGTCCACAAAGGCTCGTTCTATGCGCTTCCCCAGTCGCCGCAGTTATATAAGCAGCTCTCCATGGTGGCCGGTTTTGACCGCTATATGCAGATTGCCCGCTGCTTCCGCGACGAGGATCTGCGTGCAGACCGTCAGCCCGAATTTACCCAAATCGACCTTGAAATGTCCTTTGTGGACGTGGAGGACGTCATCGCCATGGGCGAGGGCTTTATGAAACGCCTGTTTAAAGAGGCTCTCGACATCGATATTAAGCTGCCTCTCAAACGCCTGACCTATGCCGAGGCCATGAACCGTTTCGGCAGCGACAAGCCCGACACCCGTTTCGGAATGGAGCTTTTCGACCTGTCCGACATTGCCGAAAACTGCGGATTCGGCGTCTTTGCCAACACCGTCAAAGACGGCGGAACGGTCAGAGGCTTTAAGGCCGAGAACGCCTGCGGCGTATACACCCGCAAGGTTATCGACCGCCTGACCGAGGAGGCAAAGGGCATGGGAGCCAAGGGTCTTGCATGGGTAAGACTGACCGACGACGGAATCGCCTCCTCCTTTTCCAAATTCATGACCGAAGAGGAAATGACCGCCATAATCGAGCGTGCAGGCGCAAAAACCGGCGACGTTATATTCATCGTTTCCGACGCCCGCGCCTCTCTCGCCCTTTCGGTGCTCGGCTCGCTGCGCCTTGCCGTCGCCAAAAAGCTTGACGTCATCCCCGGCGGCTATGACCTTCTTTGGATAACCGAGTTCCCCTTCTTTGACTGGGACGACGAGGCAGGTCAGTTTGTGGCTATGCACCACCCCTTCACCTCCCCCATGGACGAATGCCTTGACTATCTTGAAACCGACAAGGCCAAGGTCAGAGCCAAGGCCTATGACCTGGTGCTCAACGGCGTTGAGCTTGCCAGCGGCTCCATTCGTATCACCAACCCCGACCTGCAGAGCCGCATTTTCGACATGCTCGGGCTTTCCAAGGAGGAGGCCGAACAAAAATTCGGATTTCTCACCGGCGCGTTCAAATACGGTGCGCCTCCCCACGGCGGAATCGGTATCGGTCTTGACAGACTTTGTATGCAGCTGCTTTGCTGCGACACCCTGCGCGATGTGACCGCCTTCCCCAAGGTTCAAAACGCAAGCGAGCTTATGACCGAGTGCCCCGCTCCCGTCGACGCCGCACAGCTTGATGAGCTGGGAATTGCCGTTACAAGCACTGAAGAATAACCCGAATATACAATAAAAATCACCTTTGGCAGAGCCGTTTTTCGGTTCTGCCATTTTTTCTGTTGTAAAATCAACGTAAAATTATTTGTCATGAAAAAATTTTTTTATATAAAATGCTTGATTTTTTGTAATACATAATGTAAAATGTGCTTGCAATAGTGGTAATGCTTCCGAGCAACCGTTTTTCGGCGCTGCGGGAAGCCCCTTGCAAGAATGGAGGAAAAAACATGAGAAAAGTACTGAAAAAATCATTGGCGATACTTCTGTCGCTGATGATGACGGTAAGCGTGGTTTCGGCCGCCGCCATCGTTTCGGCGGACACCGATTACACAATGACTGCAATCGTGGCCATGAAACCGCAAGACGGCGACGAGTTACTTGCCACTCGTCATATCTTTAACCTTACCGAAGAACAACTGACCGCTCTCAACGGCGGAAATGCCGTTGACCTTGCCACTTACGGCTTTGAAGCCGAATGGGGCATCGGTCTTGCCACCTCGGAGGTTCACTCCGAATATCTCGCCGGAAACTGGGATCAAAACCATTGGGGATTTGATTCCAACGGAAATCTTTATTATGAAACAAGATTTCCCCTTGTAGGCGGAGCTACCCCCGCAGAGGAATATGCCGCCGCTTCAAGAGGCGAGCTCAAAGGCATACTTCGCGAGTATTCCGAAACAACCCCGCAGGACGGTGTTGTGCATGACACTCAAAACAGACCTTACGCTCCCGACATGAAGGCCAATGAGGTAATGAACGGAATGGATACCATCCGTCTTACACTCACCACCGATGAAGTTTATTACGCTGCTCCCGCGGTAACCACCAAAAACATAACCCTTTCAAACTGCGACAGCCTTGACGGCTGGTTCCCCTTTGACGGAGACGAGCTTTTCCTTGACACCGAAGTCAAAACCGAAGGCTCCGCTTCCATAAGATACCCCCACACCGGCGGAGTTGCCTGGGGCACCTCCCTCAACCACATGGATCTGACCGGACTTAAATCCATTTCCTTTGACATTGCCGCAAACAACACCGGCATTCTCACCGAGCCCACCGACAAATATCTCTTCCTCTTCAGCGGCGGAGATCCCGCGTCCTTCGGATTCAGAGAGGTTGTCAACGGCGAAAACGCCATTCTCAACGACGCCGAGCTTGTTTCGAGAATGATGCAGTTCGACGTTTCCGCTTTTGAAAACTACACCCTCTCGGACGACGGAAAAACCTTTGTGACCGTCACCCTCACCCCCTCAATCATCGGAGAAAACTTTGATTATGCCGACGTCACCGGTTTCCTGCACTGGAGCTGCTCGAACTACGGCGGAGACCACACCGAGTGGATCGACAATCTTGTCGCCACCGTGGAAACCTCTTCGGAAGATGCAAAAGAATACGTAGACCTCAAGACCTGGGGTGTGGATCAGTTTAATGCCGCAGTTGTCGGCGACGCGGGAGACAATCTCTCCACCTCCGACACAAATCTTTATTCGGTATATGCCCGTCCCACCGTATACGGCATGAACGCCTGCGGCATGGTCGGCTATCCCAGCTACGGCTGCGATCTTAACGCAATTGCCGGACACAAATACGTTTATGAATTTGACGTTTGGGTAAACGACGTTGCCGAGGACGAAAAGGAAGAAGTCCTCTTCTACGGCGACCTTTACAATCACGACGCCGTTGACGACGCCACCGTTAACACCTACTTCACCAACGGAATCACCCTTGCCGATTTTAACGACGTTGCTTCCGTAAACTACAACAAAGACTTCGGTTATAAATACAAAACCGTCACCGACACATTAACCGCTACCGAATCCGGTTACAGCGAGCCCCGTATCTATTACAACCGCCTCACCCTTAAAAACCAGGGCGACCGCGACAGCTATGCCGTGGGCGACATCAACTTCTATGAGTGCAGAATCTACGACGAGACCGCCGATCCCTTCCACGCACAGCCCGTTGTCACCCTCAAGCCCGGCATCGACAGCAACGCAAGCTTTTCGAGCGAAGTGAAGCCCGGCAACACAAACGCAAGAGAGCTTGAGGCTCTTTATCTTGCCAAGTGCGCCGCCGTTACCCTGCCCAAAGCCAAGGACTGCAACAACACTCTGCTGTTCGGCAACGCCGCCGCAGACCTTGCCGCAGGCGACTATAAGTTCACCTATTCTCTCGGCAACATCATCCTTAAGGACGGCGCCGCAGGTACCGTCGCAACAATCAAGGTCATGAAGGACGGCGCAGAGGTTGCCTCCTATGACGTTGACGCGGCTTCCGTTCCCGCCGACGGCAACATCGCCGTTGAGTTCACCGCAGCCGAGGCCGGAAAATATTCCGCCGAGCTCTACATCAACGATCAGATGGGCTTCTGCCTCAATTCCATTGCCCTCGGCGTTGCTCTTGACCAATCCGACATCGACGCGGTTGTGGAAAAGATAAACGCTATCGGCGACGTTAAATACGATCCCGACAAGGATGAGGACAGCGGAGAGCTCATCACCGCCGCCAGAGACGCCTACACCGCTCTTTGCGAAAAATACAGCGGCGTTGATATGTCCTCCTCGGTTGAAAATTATGAGCTTCTCGTTTCCTGTGAGAGCAGCTATGCCAGCCTCAAGGAAGAGTACGACACCATGATTGAAAATGCCGAAACCGTTAAAGAGGCCATTAACGCCATCCAGTTCCCCATCACCAAGGACAGCGAGGACGCCATTGTCACCGCCGAGGAAACCCTCAACAGCTTTATCGAATACTTCGGACAGGATAAGGCCGACCTTCACATCGGCGACGGAATTATAAAACTTAAACAAGCCCGCGAGGACTTCGACAAGCTTTCCGACGCAGTATACGGCGACGTTGACGGCGACGGCAAAATCACCGTTACCGACGCTCTTATGGTTCTTCAGCACTCGGTTGGCAAGATAACCCTTGACGAGACCGTTCTTAAGAACGCCGATGTTGACGGCGAAGAGGGTATCACCGTTACCGACGCTCTGGCAATTCTCCAGGCTTCGGTTGACAAAATCTCCCTTCCCATCGTCAAAGCATAAAAAGCACTAAAATCTATCAAGCATCACATCTAAGGAGACACTTATGAAATTTCTGAAAAAATCCTTATCCATACTTCTTTCTGTCGCCATGACAGCGAGCATTGCCACCGCCGCGGCTTCGGCCGACGGCGAGGGCGCGCCCGCATCCGAAACCGTTACGATTCAAAGCTGGTCTGCGGCAAATCTAAACGACCTTAAGGGCTCGGGACTTACCACCGACCTTGAAGGAAAGCTTTCGTCATCCAACCGCCTTCTTTCCATAGGAAATAAGGGCTACGGCATCTGGGCTTATCTTTCGCCCAGCGTCGGAAACTATTTGGATGTTACAGCGGGTCATAAATACGTTTGCGAGGCGCAGATTTGGGTGGAAGATTATATTACCCCCGACCCGTCGTCCATAGACTGGACCGACAGCGTCGACAACTGGTTCAACGCCGACTGCTGGGTTTACAGCCCCGTTGACAAGACCTTCACCTCCACCCCTCTTACAAGAGAGATGTATGAAGCTGCCCCGGTCTCCTATGATGAAACCTACGGCTATCCCTACAAATCCATTCAGATGACCATTGAAATTCCTGATAAGGTTCAGGACGGAAACGAAACTATAATCCCCTCGGGAAGCTCCGAATTCCGTTTCTATACCAACGGTTTTACCAACTTCAAGCACTATAAAATGCTTGTATACGATGAGACCGCCGATCCGTTTTTGGCTTCTCCCGTGCTCAACATGGACGCTTCTCTCTCCAACCCCTACAACGTTCCTCAGCACCTTGCCGACCCCGAGCACTATGTGGAATGCGACAACCTTTTTCTGAACCCCGGCATTTATCTTTCGGTCGGAAATACACAGGACTGTGTTGAAAGCGTTTTTGTGGGCAATGCGGGAAAGACCCTCCCCGCAGGAAACTACACCTTTGAATATGCCCTCGATTACACATTTATCAGACCGGACTGCGTCACACTTTCCGTTGAAATCACCAAAAACGGAGAGCATTATGCCGGAGAAACCTTTACCGACGATACTCTTCCCGCAGACGGAATTATCTCGGTTCCCCTTATAGCCGATGAAGAGGCCGATTATCGCGCCGCTCTTATTGTTGGCAACAACGCCAGCCTGACACTTAAGTCAATCGATCTTAAGCAGACCGTTGACGCATCGGTGTTTGACGATGTCGTTGCCAAAATCAATGCAATCGGAGAGGTCAAATACGACCCCGATAACAGCGAGGACAGCGGAGAGCTTATAAAGGCCGCAAGAGATGCCTATGACGCGCTTGAAAAGACCTACGGCGACCTTTCAGACAAGATAAGCAACTATCAGACTCTGACCGACGCCGAGTCGACCTATGCAAACCTTAAGGATCAGTATGACGTCATGCTCGAAAACGCAGCCACCGTCGACGAAGCCATAAACGTCATTCCCCTCCCCGTCAGCGACGAAACCAAAACCGCATTCGAGCTTGCCGATGACCTTCTTGCAAGCTTTATCGATTCCTACGGCGAGGAAAAGGCCAAGCTGCACATAAAGGGTCTTGAAAAGCTTGAGGAAATTCGCGAAATGCTCAACACCAAAGCGGTCCCCGGTGATGTGGACGGCGACAACGACGTAACCGTCACCGACGCTCTCATGGTTCTTCAGCATTCGGTGAGCAAAATAACCCTCAGCGACGCGGCCGTTAAAAATGCCGACGTAGACGGCGACGAAAGCATCACCGTTACCGACGCCCTGCTTATACTTCAGTATGCGGTAAAGCAGATTGACAGCTTCCCCGGATTTCCCGCAAAGCTCTGATAAAGTCTTGACCCGGATAGCTTAAAATTATGATTAAACCCCTTTTCCTTTGGGCTGTGCCCGAGGAAAAGGGGTTTTTGTATACCCGTCTGATTAACGGCCGTTTAGCACTATATATACGGGGTTTCTCTGTCAAAATCATGTCCGTATATGTGCGTTATGGTTAACCATAGCGCACATATCCGAACACGCCTGAAACAGCCTATTAACGGTGCTTTTCGGCTTGTCGTCGCATATAGGCGCCGGCCTTATATGTTCCTTTGCACCGAAAATCCCTCATTACTACGCTCATTTCAGGTCGAAGAATTTTGTCGGTAAGAAAAATTCTCACATACAAGGCAAAAGCGCAGTTTATCCTGTCGGATTAACGAGCATTTTAACACAGGATGCGGGGATTTTTCTCCGCCAAAATCGTGTTCGTATGTGTGCACTATGGTTAAGCAGCAGATGCCCGAACACCGTGCGGTTTTGCTCGTTCCTTTTCCCGTGCGGCAGCACGTTCATCACCCGTAGACTGACGTATTTCAAGCGGCGAAACAATAAAAACAGGGAAAGAACATCGACGGGCGGCAGAGGTCGGAAAAGCCGATTCGATCGTTTCTTTACGCAAAAAGAGCCATGGCCGACGCATAAGCGTTGACAAGACCATGGCTCTTTGCCGTCAAGCCGTCGAAAAAGATTTCAAGGCTTGATTATTTTGCGTTTTGCCGATTATCAGGCTTCCTTTATCCAGATAATTTCCGAATCAACATCGTCCTTAAGGGTTACCGAAAGGCCATTGTTCATAAGATAATTTCCGGTGAGGGTGATATTCTGGCTGCTGTTGTCCTCAAATTCAAGCTTATATTTCTTGATTCTGTCAAGGCCGCGAAGCTTTATCTGCTTCTGATTGCCGCCTTCGGCAGAGGGCTTGAACACAAACACGGCACCCTTAATGTCGTTTTCGCTGTCGGCGTCGATATACTGAACGCCGTCCCAGTTAACGCCGTCGGGTCGGGGAAGAACATGATAAAGATCTGCGTCGCGGACAAGGGGCTTGATCTTCTCTCTGTACATGGTGATGTATTTGTTGTAGTATTCCTCGAGGCCGAACTGGAGACTGCCGTTTCTCGGACCCGACCAGCTTGCGAACATTATGCTTCCCATAATGACGCTGCGGAATCCGAAATCGGGATTTGTGCCGTCGATATAATACTGCGAGCAGTTGGGCATGCACTTATCCATGTTGGAGGGAGCCTGCAGCTGGGAGGAGGGGAAGCAGTAGGAGGAGTCATAGAAGGTGGTGCGCAGGCTGTTGAAATCTGCCGAGTCGTCGTTGTTTATATAAACGGTTCTCGAAAGGGTGGCAAAATCCTTAAGACTGCCGCCGCTGGAGCAGTTTTCATAACGGAAGTCGGAGTAGTTTGCATAGATATAATCGACTATCTCATAGAAGCCCACGGCGTTCCAATACTGAACGTCGGTTCCGTTTGCAAAGTGTCTGTTGTCCTTGTTCGAAGTCTCGGCAATGGGCTCGAAGTCGGTTCTCCATGTGCGGACGCCGTTGCCCTTAAAGAAGTTGAGCAGCTTTTCCTTGAGCCAATCGACGCATTCCTTGTTTCCGAGGTCGGCAAATTCGCCGTCGGTATTGGTGTAGCCCACAAACCATTCGGGATGTCCGTTTTCGCCGAGGGAGGTCAGCGCGTCGGGATTGGTGTTTTTGGCGTCGTGAAGGAGAACATAGGTGGTGAGGTTAATACCCTTTTGGGTGCACAGCGCGGCGAATTCCTTAAGGTCGTTGCAGCCATAGGAATTTATGGCCGAAATATATCCGGGATCGCGCACCGCGTTCCAGTCGCCTTCGTTTCCGCCCCAGCCGTTGGCAATCTTGTGATTTGCGTCGGCCCACCAGCCGTTGTCCCATTTGACCGATTCGATTCCGCCCACGCGGTCGACCTCAAGACCGACCTGCATATCCATTTGGGTAAGCGGCTCGTTGGGATTTTCGCGGAGAAGCTTGGGCGATTTTGTGTTATAGAACCAGCGCTTAAAGGCGTTGCTTCCTTCCTCGATGTCGCCGTTGTAGGTTCCGAAATAAACGGTGGGGATTTCAAGAGCGGTCTGGCCGTCCACGCGGGTGGTGAAGTTGGGGAAATATACGCTCATTTTTATCGAATCGCCGTTTCTCTTGGCAAGCATACTGCCGGTCGGCCATTCAAGAGCCGCATAAACGCCCTTATCGCCGTAATCGAGATAGATCATGGGAACGTCATCGGAGCCGCCCTGGCTTGTGGAGGTGGAGGTGGCGACCGAAACGCCGTCGGTCAGTTCAACCTTCTGAAGTCCGTCGGGATAATAGGTCTGACCCTCGGTGCGAATCTTCATGCCCGTGGGGGTGTCCTTGCCGTCCACCGAGGCGTCGAAGAAGTCGGAGAGGGTGATCGTGGTGCGAAGCTCGTTTTTATTTACAAGCTTTTCGGAAAATTGGAAGGGACCCGCAATGTCGTCGGTGGAAAGCGCGTAGATTTCATAGTCGAAATTCGCATTTTCATCGGTGTAGACAAGCTTATAGCCGGAAAGAGCGGCATTGCCCGACACATCGCTTTCGGTGCAGGTATACTGCTCGGCCGAAGCAAAGCTCCAGACGAAATTACCGTTATTTTCGCCGGTATCATAGGTGGCGGGCATGGCAATTTCCACCGGCTCGCCGATCATTTCAACGTTGTTTTCGGTGTTTTTAAGGGATGTCACCGACACCTTGGTCTTTCCGACCGTCAGCGCAAGCTCGGCATCCTTTCCCGAAAGAACAAGCTCTCTGTCCTCAACGGGGAAACGGGTTATCTTTCCGACGGCACGCTGAAGAATAAGCAGCGCCGCGGTAACGTCGATTTTGCCGTTCTCGGTAACTCTCGCGGACTTTTGCGCCACTCCGTCAAGAGCGATTTTTCCCACCGAGAATTGGAGAACCACAAGGGCGTCGGTAACGGTTATCTCGCCGTCGCCGTCCACGTCTCCGAGCTTGGCGTTTTTATATCTTGCATAAAGCTCGGCGGCACCTTTGAGAGAGGAGCCGTCGACCTGCGCCTTGTCGCCCGCGACAAGATTGTCATAGGCCTTGACGGCGCGGTTAAGAAGCTCGAAATTGCCGTCGTTCACCGAGTTTGCGTCGGGAATTGAGGCAATAAGATTTTTCGCCACTTCGATCTCGTCGGGGTGAGAAATATCGGGCAGCCCTGCGGAAGATTTATCCACCGCGGAAATAGTGATTTTATCCTCGTCTCCGGCATAGTGGGAGCCTATATAACGATATTCGCTTCCGCCGTCCTTAAAGGCATATTCAAGAATTTCGTCGTTTCTTGTAATGCGGATATTGTCGAAATAGGCGGTGGTCTTTCCGGTGAAACCCTCAAAAGCGACAATGATAAAATTGTCGGAGGTGCCGTTTACAACGGCGGCAAGCTTGACCTTTCTCGAATACCACTTGCCGTATGCGTAGTCGCTCAAATCGGCGCTGGGGTGGCCCTTTATGCCGTTTGTGTCCTTAAATTCGTCCCAGTCGCGGCAATACCGGCTTCCCTCTCCCGAGAAGTCAAGTCCGCCGACTCCCGAAACATCGTCGGTCAGCCAAACGTCATACTCAAGATAGTCGCCCTCCTGAATTTCGGGGGTCAGCCAACCGAGTCTGACATAGCTCAAATGTGCCGCTCCCGTTCCGTCATAGTCGACCTTGAGCAGCTTTTCGGTTTCTTCTTCGGCAAAAGACATTCCCGAAAGAATAACTCCGCAGCTCAAAATCATTGACAGAGCGAGAACGAGCGAAATAATTTTCTTCATACCATAACCTCGCAATCAAATTAAACTAAACCAAAGGTTTTACAACATATATAATACCATTTGCATTTTTTCCTGTCAAGAAGTTTAACACTTATTTTTGAGATTTTACAATTGCCTTTGCTCTCGAAAGAAGTGCCGACCGCTCGTTTTCTGTTTGCCCGTCAACCGTTTCGTCAAGAAGTCTTTGCAGCACGGCTCCCACCTGCCGCCCCGATATTCCGAGGGCTTTAATGTCGTCCCCGTTGACGGCAAGCTGTTTGAGCGAAAGGCAAAAGTTCTCGGCAAGAAGGCAGTTTGCGGTTTTTTCGGCCTCCTCTATGCCTCCGACACAGGCAAACGGCGCCGCATGTGACGAAATGTCGGCCTTTTTCAGAGCGCAGAAATCAAAAAAGGTGTCCCGTCCCAAGTTCTTTAAAAGCCGAGCCACGGTTTTTCTGTCGGGCGAAAGCTCGTCGTCATGTATGAGAACCAACCTTTCGACGGCGCCCGCCGTATTTTTGTCGGCGCGGAGTCTTTGCAAAACCTCTTTTGCGATTTTTGCGGATTTTTCGGGGTGACCGTAAAAATGCCCGTTGCCCGCCAAATCGGCGGTAAATGTCAGCGGCTTTGCAATATCGTGAAAAAGAGCGGCAAGACGTATTTTTCTGTCGGGCGGGCAGGCTCCCACGGTTTTTGCAATGTGGGTATAGACGTCATACCGATGATAAGGTGAGCGCTGGTCAAAATCAAAGCAAGGAGAAAGCTCGGGAATGACGGCGGCAAAAACCTCTCGAAAATCAATAAGCAGCCTTTCCACCGCCTCGCCCTTTCCCTCAAGAAAGCCGCACAGCTCGCAAAAGACCCGCTCGGAGGACACGTTTTTAAGCAGCTCTCGCTTTTTTATCATGCTTTTTGCCGTATTTTGCTCTATGGAAAAGCCCAGCCTTGCGGCAAATCTCAGACCGCGGAGAATTCTCAGCGCGTCCTCCTCAAACCGCCTGTCGGCCTCCCCGACGCAGCGGATAATCCCTTTTTCAAGGTCGGAAATTCCTCCGAAAAGGTCAACAAGACCCGTTTTTTCGCTGTATGCAAAGGCATTGACCGTGAAATCCCGTCTTGCAAGATCGTCGCAAAGGCGGGAGGTGAATTTAACCTCGTCGGGACGGCGGTGGTCGGAATATTTTCCGTCCACACGAAAGGTTGTGATTTCAACCCCGCTGCCCCCGCACATAACCGTCAGGGTGCCGTGCTTAATGCCGGTTTCCAAAACCGTATACGACGAAAAGACCTCTTTCATCTGCTGCGGCAGCGCCGAGGTCGTAAGGTCGAAATCATGGGGGGTATTACCGAGAAGGCTGTCGCGCACGCAGCCGCCCACGGCATAGGCCTCAAAGCCGCTGTCGGCGAGGACGCCGCAAAGCTCTTCGACATATTTCGGTATTTCCATTTTAAAAGCTTTAATATCCATACTTACATTTTAATTCTTTTTTATGCGAATTTCAACCGTCAAATATTCATAACAGGTTCAAATATTATATGTATAATGGTTCGGTTGTTACATTTTGACAAAAGGCGAAAAACAGGAGGTAAATATGCTTGAACTGAAAAACATCGTCAAGATCTATAAAACGGGCGACTTTGTTCAGCGGGCGCTGGACGGAGTGTCCCTTTGCTTCAGGGAAAACGAATTTGTGTCCATACTCGGCCAAAGCGGCTCGGGAAAAACCACCATGCTCAACATCATCGGGGGACTCGACCGATATGACGAGGGCGATCTTGTCATAAACGGCGTTTCCACCAAGGAATATAAGGACGGCGACTGGGACAGCTATCGCAACCATAAAATCGGTTTTGTTTTCCAAAGCTATAATCTCATTCCTCATCAATCGGTGCTTGCAAACGTCGAGCTGGCGCTGACCCTTTCGGGCGTTTCCAAATCCGAAAGGAAAAAGCGGGCGGCCGAAATGCTTGAAAAGGTGGGGCTCGGGAAACAGCTTCACAAAAGGCCCAATCAGCTTTCGGGCGGTCAGATGCAGAGGGTTGCAATTGCCCGCGCCCTTGTGAACAATCCCGACATTCTTCTTGCCGACGAGCCCACGGGAGCCCTCGACTCGGAAACCAGCGTTCAGATCATGGATCTTTTAAAGGAAATTGCCAAGGACCGCCTTGTCATAATGGTCACCCACAACCCCGAGCTTGCAAAAATGTATTCCACAAGGATAATCAGCCTTAAGGACGGCCGCATAACCGACGACACCGACCCCTTTGTCCCCGAAAAGGCCGAAAAAGTCGGCGAAAAGCCGAAAAAGGGCGCAAAGAAACATAAAACCTCCATGTCGTTTTTCACAGCCCTTTCCCTAAGCCTTAACAACCTCATGACCAAAAAGGGCCGAACCTTCATGACCTCCTTTGCGGGAAGCATCGGAATTATCGGCATCGCTCTCATTCTTTCGCTGTCAAGCGGCGCGCGGCTTTATATAGACAAAACCGAACGGGAAACCCTTTCAAGCTACCCCCTGACGGTTGACAAGCAGTCGATAGATTACAGTTCCATGATGTCGGGTCTCATGAAGGACGAGCAGCCGGAGGGCACCGACAAGGCCTACACCCAAAGCTTCCTCTATGACCAAATCAAGAGCCTGAATTCGGCGAGCCACGTCAACGACCTCAAAGCCTTTAAGGAATATCTTGACGCCCATGCCGACGAAATTTCCGACAGCGTTTCCGACATCCGATATAAATATTCCACCGAAATTTACGTTTATAACTGCGACGACGAGCAAAATCCCGTCAAGGCCAATCCCAATACCCTGACATCCGACCTTAACATGAACGAGTATCTTTCCTCAAAGGGCGACTCTCAGTCGAGCAAATATATGTCGGCCAACGACAGCGACGTTTTCACCGAAATTTTCACCGACAAAAATCTTCAGCAAAATTATTATGAGCTGCTGGACGGAAAAATGCCTGAAAACAAAAACGAGGCCGTCCTCATTCTCGACAAAAACAACCGCATAAGCGATTATAGCCTCTACACCCTCGGAATTCTCGACCGCGACAGGCTTAAGGAGCTTATGAAATCGGAGGTTGGCGAGCCCGATTATGCCGACTATGAATATTCCGAGCTTATGGGAAGAAAATTCAAATTCGCCGCTGCCGGCGAGCTCTATTCCGAGCAGGACGGCGTTTTCACCGACATAACCGACGATTCGCAAAAGCTTGCCGAAAAGCTTAAGGACGCCGGGGAGCTTACGATTGTGGGCATTGCGAGATACACCGAAGACGCCTCAAAGGTGGGCAATTTTATCGGCGGAACGGTGGGTTATCTTCCCGAGCTTACCGATTATGTCATGGAAAAGAACAATCAAACCGACGTTGTCAAGGCTCAAAAGGAGCACACCGACACCGACGTTTTCACGGGGAACAAATTCAAAACCGCCGACGATATAGAGGAGGAAATCAAGAATTTCGACATTTCCTCGGTTCCGCCTCAGTATCAAATGATGTTCGCCGGCCTTTCGGGCGACTCGCTGACCTCGGCAATAAGGGCCTATGTCAAAATGACCTCCTCCACCGCCACCTATGACGAAAACATCGAAAAGCTGGGGGTTTCCACCCTTGACGACCCGTCGGGCGTGGAATTCTACTGCTCGGATTTTGAGGGCAAGGACAAAATTGTCGATTTTATCAAGCAATATAACAGCGGCGTCGACGAGGAAAAGAGCATAACCTACACCGACTATGTGGGGCTTATGATGTCGTCGGTGACCACCATAATAAACGCCATAAGCTATATTCTCATCGCCTTTGTGGCCATTTCCCTCGTGGTGTCGTCCATAATGATAGGAATAATCACCTATATTTCGGTGCTTGAGCGCACCAAGGAAATCGGAATTCTGCGAGGCGATCTGTTCCTTACTCATGCCCGCGTTTTTCAAGGCGTTGGAAAAGGTCTTG
>URYV01000023.1 GCA_900552285.1 uncultured Oscillospiraceae bacterium | reverse complement strand
AACTGGACACCAATCAAGATACGCATTGTATCAAAATTGGTGTCCAGTTATGGTCGAGATGACAGGATTCGAACCTGCGGCCTCTGCGTCCCGAACGCAGCGCTCTACCAAACTGAGCCACATCTCGTTTTCCGACAAACTACATTATATTATCCGAAAATGAATTTGTCAAGTATAAAATGCCGTTCGGTTTTCTTTTCTTTTTGCGGCGATACGCAAAACATAAAGAAGCAGCAGAAACACCCAAGCCGCCATTTCGGCATAGGCGATGATCATGTTTCCGAAAAGTCCGGCTCCCGCATATGAAAGAATGATACGCAGCACAAGGTGGGAAATTCCCGCCGCACCCGAAAAGACCAAATCACCCACACCCTCGCAGTATCCGCGAAGCGCGGTGGCAAGGCCGAAAACGGGATAAAAGCAGGCAATTCTGACAAAAAAATCGGTGCCTATTTTCACGGCTTTCTCCCCAGCTCCGAAAAGCGCGATAATTTTTCCGCCGGTTGGAATGACAAAGGCGGTGAGAAGCACCGAAACACCGAGAGCAAGAACGGTTCCCGCCTTAAGACAAAGACGGGTCTGCTCTTTTTCTCCTGCTCCGAGATGCCGCGACGCCACCGCCGAAATGCCCGAACCGAGGTTGACAATGGGAAGCATAACAAGAGTGTCGATTCGATAGGCGGTGGTTATGGCGACGACGGTGTCGGTCCCGAATCCGTTCATGAAGTTTTGGAGTATGAGACTTCCGACAGAGGTCACGCAGGACTGAATCATGGGCGGAAGTCCGTAGGAAAATCCCGCCTTTATCAGTTTTGATGAAAACACCTCTTTTGCAAAGGATAAACGAAGTTCGGGATGCTTTACACGGCTGTAAAGCACGGTAAATACAGTCATGAGAACCTGAGAAATCACAGTTGCGGCAGCGGCTCCCTTCACTCCGAATTTAAGCACCGCAACAAATACAATGTCAAGACCGACATTTATAACCGACGAAACCACCACCGACAGGAAAGGGCTTTTGCTGTCCCCCGCCCCGCGAAGCACCGCCGAATAGACATTGTAAACGCCGAGAAAGGGAAAACCGAAAAATATAATCCGAATATAGGAGACAGCAAGGTCGAAGGAGTCGGGAGTTGTGTTGAGCAGACGCATGATTCCGCCCGAAAAAAATGCGCAAACAACCGACACGACAGAGAAAAAAACGGCAAAAATCACGGCAAAACCCGAAAGCAGGTTTCTGTTTTTTTCGGTTTTACCCTCTCCGAAATTTCTCGCCGCAAGCACCGAAAGACCGAGCGCAAAGCCGGTCATGAGCGTTATAAAAAAATTGACCACGGCCGTGGTGGAGCCGATTGCGGCAAGAGCCGTCTCTCCCTCGACATTTCCGACAATAAAGGCGTCGGCCCAGTTATAAAGCTGCTGAAGCATTCCGCTGAGCACAAGGGGAATGCAAAAAACGACCAATGATTTCATCATTGCCGAAAGCTGATTTTTCCGTTCCATTTTTCCCTCCGAAAACAAAAACCCGACCGAAAAACGGCCGGGTGACAAAAGCGGCAAAAAGCTCTAAAATTTCACTCCGAAGATTTTGTGATGTCATTATAATATACTCCGCACCGTTTGTCAACATTACCCGCCAAAACGGGTTTTGCCACAACCGCCACGAACAAAAACTTTATCATTCCCGAAAACATCGATTGATTTTATGCCGCGGCTTGTCCGAAGGGTTGAAGTAAGAGTGAAGATATAAGAAATAAAAAGTAAAATCCCGCCCACTAACGTGAACGGGATTTTTGGCTGGGATGGCTGGATTTGAACCAGCGGGTGACGGAGTCAAAGTCCGTTGCCTTAACCGCTTGGCTACATCCCATTATAAAAATAAGGCGAACAACAAACAGAAACCTATTTATCATTCGCCTTTGTGTGGGGTGGGTAGTCGGTCTCGAACCGACGGCCTCCAGAGCCACAATCTGGCGCTCTAGCCAACTGAGCTATATCCACCACATCCGACCCGCTTATTATAACAGAAAAATTTAATAATGCAACCCCTAAATCGAATTTTTTTAAACTTTTTTCATTTTATTTTTTATATATTCAACCTGCCGCTCAACCGATGCGCCCGAAGCACAGCCCTTTGACTTTCTTCTGACTACTGCCGCCTCGAGATTTACGGCGTCGAAAATCCCTTCGTCGAAAAGTTCGGAAAACTTTTTATATTCCGAAAGTTCGAGATTTTCAAGCGTTGTGTTCTTTTCGGTGCAATAGGCCACTATCTCGCCGGTTATGCGGTAGGCCTCTCTGAAGGGCAGTCCCTTGGTGCAAAGATAATCGGCACAGTCGGTGGCGTTTATAAAGCCCTTTGCGGCCGCTGCTCTCATGTTTTCGGGAATGGCGGTGAGGGTATCAAGCATGGGAATAAAGACGGTCAGACACTTTTTGGCCGTTATGACCGAATCGAAAATCGCCTCCTTATCCTCCTGCATATCCTTGTTATAGGCAAGCGGAATTCCCTTGAGAAGTGTCAGCAGCGCAGTCAAGTCGCCGTAGGCTCTTCCGGTTTTGCCCCTGATAAGCTCGGCAATGTCGGGATTTTTCTTTTGCGGCATAATGCTTGAACCTGTGGAAAAAGCGTCGGAAAGGCGGACAAAGCGGAATTCCCACGAACACCACATGATTATTTCCTCGCAAAAACGGGAAAGGTGCATCATTATAATGGCGATGTCGCTTGCAAGCTCGACGCAGAAATCTCTGTCGGAAACACCGTCGATGCTGTTCATGCATGCTTCGTCAAAGCCGAGCAGCTCGGCCGTGCGGTCGCGGTTTATGGGAAAAGCCGTTCCCGATAGGGCGCAGCTTCCAAGCGGACTGACGTTAAGTCTCTTACGGCAGTCGGCAAGACGCTCCTTATCCCTCACAAACATCATTCCGTAGGCGCAAAGATGATGTCCGAAGGTGATGGGCTGAGCACGCTGAAGATGAGTGTAGCCGGGCATGACGGTGTCCTTATATTCCTCGGCCTTTTTGGCTATAACCCCGAAAAGGTCGCAAAGCAGCGAGGAAATCGTGTCAAGCTGCTCGCGAAGATAAAGACGCACGTCGACCGCCACCTGATCGTTGCGGCTTCGCGCCGTGTGCAGCCGCTTTCCCGCGTCGCCGATACGCTTTGTAAGCTCAAATTCCACAAAGCTGTGAATATCCTCGGCCGAAGGGTCGATTTCAAGACTCCCCTCCTCTATTTCCGAAAGGATTTTTTTGAGCGTGACGACAATTTTATTCATGTCCTCGGCCGAAATAATGCCCTGCTCGCAAAGCATTGTCGCATGGGCAACCGAGCCCTCGATGTCCTGTTTATACATCGCTCCGTCAAAGGAAATCGACGAATTGAAATCGTCGGCATTTTCATTAAGAGCGGCGTGCAGTCCGTTTTCCCAAAGTTTCACGAAAATTCTCCTTAAGGCAGGCACCTTTTTCGGCGCCCGCAGTTTTTTACCGAAAGAAGCCCTCGGAAGATTACCGCCGAGGGCTTTTGAATATTAAAATCAGTTGTCCTTCTTCTGAAGCATGGCCTTAACCTTGATGGGCAGACCGAAGAGGTTGATAAATCCGTCGGCGTCCTTCTGATTGTAAACATCGTCGGCGTCGAAGGTGGCATATTCCTCGCTGTAAAGAGAATAGGGCGAGGTCACGCCTGCATTTATCATGTTGCCTTTATAAAGCTTGAGCTTTACGTCGCCGGTAACGTGCTCCTGAGTCTTGTCCACAAAGGCAGACAGCGCCTCGCGCAGAGGAGTGAACCACTTTCCGTAATATACGAGCTCGGCAAATTTGGCCGCAACGAGCTCTTTATAATGCATGGTGTCTCTGTCGACGCAAAGGGTCTCGAGCACCGAATGAGCCTTGTAAAGAATGGCTCCGCCGGGAGTCTCGTAAACGCCTCTCGACTTCATACCCACAAGTCTGTTTTCCACAATGTCGGCAAGGCCGATGCCGTTTTCGCCGCCCAGCTTATTAAGGGTTTCGACGATTTCAACGGCGGGCATTTTTTTGCCGTCAACGGCAACGGGAACACCCTTTTCAAAAGAAATAGTCACATAGGTGGGCTTGTCGGGAGCCTGCTCGGGAGAAACGCCGAGCTCAAGGAAGCCTTCCTTGTTATACTGAGGCTCGTTGGCGGGATCCTCAAGATCAAGACCCTCATGGGAAAGGTGCCAAAGGTTTTTATCCTTTGAATAATTGGTCTCGCGGTTGATTTTCAGCGGGATGTCGTGAGCCTCGGCATAGTCGATTTCCTCGTCTCTCGACTTGATGTCCCAAATTCTCCAGGGAGCGATGATCTCCATTTCGGGAGCAAGAGCCTTTATGGTCAGCTCGAAACGAACCTGGTCGTTACCCTTGCCGGTGCAGCCGTGGCAAATTGCGTCGGCGCCCTCGGCCTTGGCTATTTCGCAAATTCTCTTGGCAATGGAAGGTCTCGCAAAAGCGGTTCCGAGAAGATATTCGCCTTCATAGACGGCGCCGGCCTTAAGAGTGGGCCAGATATAATCCTCAACAAATTCCTGCTTAAGATCCTCGATATAGAGCTTGGAAGCACCGGTTTTCAGAGCCTTTTCCTCAAGACCGTCAAGCTCGGTTCCCTGCCCCACGTCGCCCGAAACGGCGATGACCTCGCAGTTGTTATAGTTCTCCTTCAGCCAAGGAATGATGATAGAAGTGTCAAGTCCTCCCGAATAGGCAAGAACGACTTTTTTGATGTCTTTTTTATCCATTTTAAAATCCTCCCGAAAGATTTATTTTTTAATTTACTTGAATTATATCACTTAAATTGCGTTTGTCAAGTGGTTTTTAATATTTTTTCAAAAATAATGTATAAATATTCAGAATCATACATTACAGATACTTATTTCCGTCGCCGAGGAAATCGCGGCTGTCGGCGGCGAATTCCCAAAGGTCCTCGCCCGATATAATGGAGTTTACCTCTCCCCCGATAAAGAAAATATACATACACACATAAAGCCAGAGCATTATGAGCACGACCGAAGTCATACTGCCGTATACATGGGCGCTTCGGCCGAAATGGTCGGTATAAAAGGCATAGAACCAGGAATAGCACATCCACCCGAGGGAGGACATCACGGCTCCCGGCAGCTGGCTCAGCACCGAGGTCTTTCTGCGGGGTACAACAAGATATACAAGAGCAAAAAACACGGCCATTAAAAGAAATTTTCCCACCGTTCTGACGACCCTGTATATTATTTCAAGGAAAACATTGTCGGGAAGCCCCTGCTTTATAAACTCGGCCGTGCGACCGCCCACCACCGAAATCAGCAGAGTGACAAGAATGTAAAGTAAAAAACCGAGGGTGTATAAAACCGAGGTCAAACGGATTTGAAAGAAATTACGCTTGTCGTCGATTTTATAAATAAAATTAAGCCCCCTCATAATCGAAACAATACCCTTTGACGCCGCCCAAAGCAGAGCAACGGCCGATATTGAAATAACCGTCGCGGAGTTGTTTGCGAATATTTCGGAAATAATGCTTCGTATATATTCGGTCACAACGGCGGGGAAAATGTCGGACAAATTATATATTATATCGGGGCTCAAAAAAGGAACACGTTCGAGAACGGACAGCACGAGCACCAAAAACGGAAATGCCGATATTATGACAAAAAAGGCCGTCTGTGCCGAAAAAGCCGCCACGGCGTCATGAGTTATCTTTCGCCCGAAAAGCGAAAACGCCTTGTAAATCGCCTTTATATACTTCACACCGCTCCCCCTTTCGCGTCATTATACATATAATATCACAACCCCCAAAAAAACACAAAGGTTTATTAAAAAATAAATTTTTTAAAATTTTTGATTTTCCTATTGATTTTTTGCCTCGTTTTATGTATAATAGCAAAGTCGACTGAAAAGACACGGAGAAATGTCCGAGCTGGTCGAAGGAGCACGATTGGAAATCGTGTATACGGCTACAACCGTATCTGGGGTTCGAATCCCCATTTCTCCGCCAAAAAACCACCGCAATTCGTGAGAGTTGCGGTGGTTTTTCCGTTCTTTCAAAAAACAATAACATTACATACAGGAGCTTTAAAATGCCGAAATACAGAAAAATCGAAGCAGCGGACGACAGGAAAATCGCTAAAATCATTCGGGCGAATTTGGAAAAGCATAATTTGGACATTCCGGGAACGGCTTATTTCGACCCGCAGCTCGACTGCCTGAGCGCATACTATAACGCCGAGCCGGAGAAAAGAGCTTATTTTATCGCCTTAGACGAAAACGACAAAATAATAGGCGGCGTCGGCATTGCGGAATTTGACGGGCTTTGCGATTGCGCCGAAATACAAAAATTATATTTGGATGATTCCTCCAAGGGGAAAGGTTACGGCAAAGAGCTTATGAAAATCGCCGAAAACGAGGCAAGGAAATCGGGCTATAAACAGCTTTATCTTGAAACCCACAGCAACCTAACGGCAGCGATATATTTATATGAAAAATCGGGGTTTAAACAAATTGACAGGCCGAAAGAGACCGTCCACGGCAAAATGGACCGTTTTTATCTGAAAAAACTGTAACCTGCCCTCCGAGCGCGGAATATCAGGCCTTTCGAGCCGATGTGCACATTGCATATAAATATTCATTTATGTGTTGATTTTTGCATTTATATGTGATGCAATGAATTTGTAAAGTAATCCTTTGGGCTGCCGACAGTCCCATTCCGCACAAAAGCGGTTTTTCTCACGTCGGTGCTCATGGGAGAAAAGTTCATTGCAAAGGAGTAAATGTAAAATGAAAATCAAAGCCGCCGTAGTGCATGAAAAGAACGGGCCTTTTATTCTTGAGGACGTAGACCTTGTCGAGCCCTCTGCCGACGAGCTGCTTGTAAAGGTCGTCGCAAGCGGAATATGCCACACCGACGAATTCGGGCGTTCCCAGGGCATTCCCATTCCCCTCCCCCTTGTTTTGGGCCACGAAGGTGCGGGAATCGTCGAAAAAGTCGGAGAGAATGTCAAGGGCTTTGAGGTCGGCGACCACGTTGGATTTTCTTATGCCTTCTGCGACCATTGTCACAGCTGTATGTCGGGACATCCCAACTACTGCGACCATTTTAACGACATCAATTTCGGCGGAGTCGCCGGAGACGGAAAAACCAAGCTCTTTCAAAACGGCAAGCCCGTTTCCATGTTCTTCGGTCAGTCCTCCTTTGCCACACATTCCATAATCAATCAAAAAAGTGCCGTCAAGGTGGACAAGGACGTGGATTTGGCATACGTCGCGCCCATGGGCTGCGGAATTCAAACAGGTGCCGGTGCGGTTCTCAACACTATCCGCCCCGAAATGAATTCTTCGATTGTCATTTTCGGCTGCGGCTCGGTTGGCATGAGCGCCATTATGGCCGCCAAAGTCGCCAACTGTGAAAAAATCATCGCCGTGGGCGGAAATCCCAAGAGCCTTGAGCTTGCAAAGGAGCTTGGCGCGACCCACACCATAAACAGAAAGGAAACCGACGACATTCCCGCCGCCGTTGCCGCCATAACGGGGCACGGAGGAGCCGATTATGCCATTGACACCTCCGGATACGGCCCCATGATTCAAACCGCCATTCACTCCACACGTTTCCACGGAAAAATCCTCCCTCTTGCTCCGAGCGGAGTTATCGAGCATTTTGACATCGGAACAGACGTGCTCATGAATATGCGCTCCATTATAGGCGTTTGCGAGGGCGACTCCCTTCCGCAAGCATTCATTCCCGAGCTTGTCCGCCTTTACAAGGAGGGTAAATTCCCGATCGACAAAATCATAACCACATATCCCTTTGAGGACATTAACGGCGCATTTGAAAAATCCCACGGAAGCGACGTCATAAAGGCCGTTCTCCGCATGGAATAAAATATAAACCATAAGCAAGACCGAATGAATTTTCGGTCTTGCTTTTTTACGGCGTTTTACCCGATTTTTAAATTCTTTTTACATCACAAATCGGGCAGCGCTATTGATTATTGCGCGGAAGGAGTCTATAATAAACAGACAAGGGCTTTAACCCCAAAAGAGATAACAAAGCACAGAAAGAAGAATTTTAAATGTGGTTCGTGTTTGCGCTGCTGTCGGCGGTTTTTGCCGCTTTGACGTCAATACTCGCAAAAATCGGAATTGACGGAGTGAATTCAAATCTCGCCACGGCAATCCGAACGGTTGTCGTGGTGGTGATGTCGTGGGGTATGGTTTTTTTGACAAATGCCCAAAGCGGTCTTTCCTCCATAAACAGAAAAAGCTGGATTTTTCTCATCCTGTCGCGGCTTGCCACCGGCGCTTCGTGGCTTTGTTATTACAAGGCACTTCAGGTGGGCGACGCCTCCAAGGTCGTTCCCGTGGACAAGCTGAGCGTCATAATTACCATTGTGCTTGCCTTTGTGTTTTTACACGAGGATTTCACGGCAAAGTCCATCGTGGGCTGCCTGCTTATCGGCACAGGGACGCTTCTTATGGTGCTTTAAACATATATTACATGCAAAAAGACCCGAGAAAAACTCGGGTCTTTTTTAACACATTACGCCTTAAATTATTCGGCGGTCTCCTCTGCGGGAGCTTCGGCCTCTTCGGGCTCGGTGAGAGCCTTGATTGAAAGGCTGATTCTCTTTCTCTCGGTATCGATCTGGGTGATCTTGGCCTCGACCTCCTGACCCACGGTCAGAACGTCCTGAGGCTTGCCGATACGGTCGTGAGAGATTTGGGAAATGTGGATAAGTCCGTCAATGCCCTCGATGATGTTGGCAAAAGCACCGTAAGCGGTCATGCTGACGATCTTAACGGTAACAACATCGCCCTCGTGATAGTCGCGAAGGAAAATGCTCCAGGGATTGTCCTCAGCCTTTTTATAGCCGAGGGATACTCTGCGCTTTTCGGGATCGAAGGATTTAACGTATACTTCAATAACGTCGCCTACCGACACAACCTCCGAAGGATTCTTAATGCGTCTCCAAGAAAGCTCGGAAATATGTACCATTCCGTCCACTCCGCCGAGGTCGACGAATGCACCGTAGGAGGTGAGAGATTTAACCTTTCCGGTGTATACCTTACCCTCTTCGATGTTGTTCCAGAACTCGGCTTCCTGCTCTTTTCTCTCGTCGCGAAGAACGGAGCGAATCGAGCCGACGGCACGGTGGCGCTGACGGTTAACTTCGAGAATGCGGAATTTAACGGTCTGATGAAGCAGATCGTCGAGAGACTCTCCTCTGGATGCGGTTGCCTGAGAAGCGGGGATAAAGACGCGAATGCCTTTGCTCATTACGAGCACACCGCCCTTAACTACCTCGACCACCTTACCGCTGAGTACCTCATCGGTTCCGGCCGACTCACAGAAGTTCTCCCAAATTGCGGAAGCGTCATAACGCTTTTTGGACAGCATTACGGTACCTTCCTGGTCGTTTGTACGCATGACGATAAGATCAAGAACATCTCCGACCTTGACCTCGTCCTTGGCCTTTACGTCGGGATCTGCGGAATACTCGTCGATGGGCACATAGCCGGCATGCTTTCTTCCGATGTCAACCTGAATTTCGGTGGGGGTCACGGCAAGAACATAGCCCTTGACGTGCTGATCGGTGGACATGTGGCTGAGCGAATACTCGAGAGCTTCCATATCTGACATTTCGTCAAAAGATTTCTCCGGGGCAGCGACAGGCGTCGATGCAGAGCTTTCCTGAGCCACCTCACTTTCGGGATTGGTAGCAGGGGTTGCCTGCGTTTCCATGGTTTCTGCTGTTGTCATAGCAGTTCCTCCTTGTTATCGACGTTGTCGATGATTTTTGACGTCTTTTCAAGAACGTCTTTTATGATCACAGCCGGAGTTGACGCCCCGGCGGTAATTCCGATTTTATGCACGCCCTCAAAAAGGCTTTCTTCAAGCTCGGCGGCGGTTTCGCAAAGAGCCGTCCTGCAATTTTTTTTGCATATGGCTGCAAGCTTTGCGGTGTTTGAGCTTTGCCTTCCGCCTATGACTATCATAAGGTCGCACTCCTTTGAAAGAGCCTCGGCCTCGTTCTGCCTTTTTGATGTAGCATCACATATTGTATCAAATATTTGAGCGTTTGTACATACCCTTTTTATATTTTTTTCGCATTTTTCCCACAATTTTGAGTCGAAAGTTGTCTGAGAAACGGCCGTGAGACCTATATTTTGGAAATTATTGTTGCGTTTGAGTATTTCATCAAGCTTTTCTTCGCTGTCAAAAACAAAAACCGGAGTTTTTGCAAAGCCCATTATGCCCTCAACCTCGGGGTGATTTTTGTCACCGGCAATGAGGATCACATTTCCCTTTTCCGACGCGTTTCTCACGATTTTGTGTATCTTTTCCACAAAGGGACAGGTGGCGTCGGCAAATTTGAGTCCGCGGGCCTTTATCTCACCGTAAACCCTTTCGGCAATGCCGTGCGAGCGAATGACGACCGTTGCGCCGCCGTCGCACTCGTCAAGGCTTTTCACGGCCTTTACACCCTTTTTTTCGAGAGCCTCAACGGCCTGGGGATTATGTATTATGGGACCGAGGGTGGACACCTTTTCACCCTCCCCCGAAAGGCGTTCCACAAGCTCCATTGCACGGCTCACTCCGAAGCAAAAGCCGGCGGTTTTTGCAACCTTTAATTCCAAATCGAAAACCTCGTTTTGTTTAAGAATATTTTTCAATGCTTTCGGCAATGGGCTCCATAAGCTTTGCCGCCACGGCGCGAAGAGCGCGTCTGTCGCCCTCCTCAACCTTCAAATCGTCAAAGTTGACGGGATCGCAAACCACGATTTTGGTTTTTTGAAAGACCTTCATTTTCTGACCCGGGGTGACGATTGCCACCGGCTGCGCCGGCACGCGAAGCTCGCTCATGAGAAAGGAAATGCCCGATTTCGGTCGCCCGAGACTTCCCGTTTTCGAACGGGTTCCCTCGGGAAAAATACAAAAGGTTTTTCCCTCTTCAAGGATTTCGGCGGCTCTCTTGAGACTTGCCGCCCCCTCCCCTCTTTTGACCGGGAAGGCACCCATTTTCTTTAAAAACCATGTAAAAAACGGATTTTTGAAAAGCTCCTCTTTGGCCATAAAATTGAGCGCTTTTCCGTTTCTTCTTGCAAGGAAAATCAAATTTATGGGGTCGAGGAAAGAAATGTGGTTGGCATAAATTATTATATTGTTGTCCTTCAGCATTTTATCCTCGTTGATTATTTCAAAGGGATAAAATATCTTCATAAAAAGCCACACAAAGGGATAAACAATTTTCAAAAGAAGACTCAAAACCGATTCTTTCCTTTCCTATATGTCAAGCCGATCTTTTATAAGACCGAGAACGGCGTTTATTTCCTGTTTTAGGGTCATTTTGTCGGTGTCAACCGTCACGGCGTCGTCGGCCGCCTTAAGCGGCGCAATTTCGCGGTGGGAATCGTTATAGTCCCTTTCTTTGAGTTCGCGCAGAACATCGCCGAAAGCGGCATCTATGCCCCTGTGCTTAAGCTCACAGAAACGGCGCTTGGCCCGCGCCTCGGGAGAGGCAGTAAGAAAAATCTTGACATCGGCGTCGGGCAAAACCACCGTTCCGATGTCGCGGCCGTCCATTATAACGCTGTGTTTTTTGGCAATATCGCGCTGAGTGTCGAAAAGGAATTTACGAACCTCGGGAATCGCCGACACGTTTGACGCGGCCATGGAGGCCTTGGGCGTGCGAATTTCGCCGCTTACGTTTTTTCCGTTGACAAAGACCTGCTGCTCACCCTTTTCAAAGCGCAGCTCCACCGAAAGATTTTCAAGAAGAGCCGAAACCCCTTCCCTGTCGTCGGGCTCAACGCCCGAGTCAAGGGCATAAACGCCCACCGCGCGGTAAAGAGCGCCGGTGTCGACGTATATTATTTTAAGTTCCTTTGCCACCGCCTTTGCAACGGTGCTTTTTCCCGCACCTCCGGGACCGTCGATTGCAATGTTAAACATAAATCACAACTCCCTCGGTTTTAAGAATACCATAAAAAGACAGCTATCGCAAGCGCTTTGTTCACAAAATCGGTGCGCTCAGCTCCCGAACCCCTCGGCCGCCGCATGGGCCGTGGAAAATGCTATCTGAAGATTAAAGCCGCCGGTGTAGGCGTCAACGTCAAGCACCTCGCCGGCAAAAAAAAGGCCTTTGCAAAGCTTCGACTCCATGGTTTTCGGGTCGACCTCTTTGACATTTACGCCGCCGGAGGTGACAATAGCCTCGTCGACGGGGCGGAATTTTTTCACCGTAACCGTCAGATTTTTAAGCAGCTCGGCAAGTTTTTTTCTCTCCTGAGCCGTTATCTGATTGACCTTTTTGTCTCCCGAAATTCCCGACAGCGAAACGACGACGGGAATGAGCTTTCTCGGCAAAAGTTCGGACAGAGAATTTTGAAAATCACGGTTTATGTTTTTCTCAAAATCCCGCTCGAGACGTTTTTCAAGCTTTTGAAGATCAAGCGCCGGTTTAAGGTCAATGTGAAGCTTATATCTGTCCCTTTCGAAAGGACGCATATGCGCTGACCCGCTTAAAACAAGGGGACCCGACAGACCGAAATGGGTGAAAAGCAGCTCTCCCATTTCGCGAAAAACGGTTTTGGACTTTGCCGAATCCTCAACCGAAAGTGTCACGTTTTTAAGCGAAAGTCCCATTGCCTTTTTGCAAAAGCCTTCCTCGGTTTCAACGGGGATAAGCGACGCTTTGGGCTCTTCCACCGTGTGACCCGCAGACCTTGCGAATTTATAGCCGTCGCCCGTGGAGCCGGTCAGAGGATAGGAAACGCCTCCTGTGGCCACGAGAACATTTTCGGCAAAAAACTCGCCGTCGGCGGTTTTGACTCCGATAACCCTTTTTCCGTCAAACAAAAGAGCGGTTGCCTCGGCGTTTATTGTTTTTGCGCCCTTTGAAAAACGGCAAAGCGCATCGACAATGTCGGAAGCCTTGTCCGACACGGGAAAAACCCGATTGCCCCGTTCGGTTTTAAGGGGCACGCCAAGCGTTTCGAAAAGCCGCATGGTGTCGGACGAATCAAAGCCGTAAAAGGCGCTGTATAAAAATCTGCCGTTTTTTGTGACCGAGGAGATAAGCGTATCGGCGCCGCAGTTGTTGGTCACGTTGCACCGACCCTTGCCTGTTATGAGAACCTTTCGGCCGGGGCGGGAATTTTTTTCGATTATGAGAACCTTAAGCCCTCTTTTGAGGGCAAATCCCGCGGCGCAAAGCCCCGCCGCTCCGCCGCCGATGATAATTACGTCGTATTTCATATTATTTTAAAAGCTTGGCCACCCTTTTATGCATACCGTTCATATACACCGTTATCACCTGCGTCAAAGCAAGGTCATAGACAAAAAACATGACCTCTCCCCCCGCAAGAAGAATGAGCGGCGTGTATTTTCCGAAGTCGCCCATACCCTCCATGGGAATTCCGAAAAGTTTAATTATGACGAAATAGGCAAAGACCACACAGGCGGTGAAGGTGGCGAATTTCACGATATATTCAATCACCTTGGACGGTATTTTTTCATAATAGGACTTAAGTATGGGATAAAATCCGAAAAAGGAAACAAACATCATGGCCGATTCCTTTTCGCAAAGCAACACCGTGAGAATTGCGGCGGCCACAAAGCTTCCGAAGGCCCATTTCGAATCGGTTTCGATTTTAACGGCGCAAAAAACGGCGCCTGCAAGGGCGGGAAGAGCAAAGGTCAGATAAGGAAAATATGCCGCCAGCATTATCACCACCGAAAGGGCGGTCATAACGCCGCAAAGGGCGATTTTTTTACTTTGTTTCATCTTCCACCTCGTCAGCAGCAGGGAATAAGGTCGCCGCCCATACACTCACAGCAGCAATCGGCGCAAATAAGCGAGGAGCACACGTCGCAGGAGCTGCATCCGCTTCCGCTGCCCGATGTGCGGTAGGCACGGCCGGAGCGCTGGCGGTTTATATTGTCAAATGCCGCAGAGTATTCGGGATTTTGAGGGTCCATGCGGGCGGCGGTGGCAAAATTGGTGTATGCGTCGTCAAACCAGCCGCGTCTGTGGAGCACCGAGCCGTTGAGAAAATACCACTCGGCGGTTCTTTTGTCAACGGGAACGCCGTCGAGCAGGGTCTGAGCCTCGTCGAGACGGCCCGACATAATAAGATTTCTCACATCGGCAAAATCGCTGCCTCCGGAATAACTGTAATTGCCGTAGGAGGCGCCGGCTTTGCCGGATGAAGCCGAGCGGCGCTCGGATATTATCGCGTCGTAGGCCTCGTTTATTTCCTTCATTTTTTCCTGGGCAAGATCGGAAAGAGGATTTCCCGCATAATTGTCGGGATGATATTTTCTCGCAAGAGCGCGGTAGGCCTCCTTTATCTGATCGTCGGTGGCGTCTCTCGACACTCCGAGAACCGAATAGGGATCATTCATGATTTTTCTCCTTCCTGCTTTTTACAATCGTTTGCTGTACCGACGGCAAGCCTTTGTACAGAATATTGTTTATTATTTCGCCGAAATTTTTAAAATCCAAAAGCTGCACGGCGGATATTGCCTCGCTTATGCACACGTTCATTTCGGCAAGAGCGCTTTTTGCCGCAAAATCATAATCGCCGCCGAATTTTGAAAACAAGGGATTGAATCTGCCTTTTTTTGCATCCTCGTCAAAATCGTCAAGGGCATCGGCAAGATAAACCCATTTTCCGACACAGTAGCCCGTGCGGTATAATATCCGCCGCTGCCCCTCGTTTTCGGTATCGTATGACATTATCTCGCCCAGAGAA
>URYV01000022.1 GCA_900552285.1 uncultured Oscillospiraceae bacterium | reverse complement strand
GCCTTCCGGCAACACGGCGCGGACGAAGGTTTCCACCGTGACGAGCTTCGTGGGCTTATCCGATACCGTGACACGATAATAGGGGTTGTCGCCGTCTTTTTCCGGTATGATCGTCACATTGGGGAACTTCTCTGCGTAGTAGGCAGCGCTTGCCTCCGTCATAACGCCGTCCTTCATCAGGGTCTCCACGGCGGTACGGACGTTCAGATGGGCTTCCATTACGGCCTGGCTGTGGGCGTTGATCCGTCCCGCCAGAATGAGGCTCGTGCAGATGGGCGCGGAGATCAGGCCGATGATGGCGATCGCCACGACGACCTCCAGCAGCGAAAAGCCCGCTGTTCTCTCTTTCCCGATCTTTTTCATGCCTTGTCTCTCCCAATGGGTCAGTTGAAAATGTCTGTCTTACCGGTCGCGGGCGGCGTTACGCCCGGTTCCTCATAGGTGTTCTGAGCGGACGGCATCAGATACAGCGTCAGGGTCATCTGCCCGTCCAGCAGCTTTTTTTCGCTGTCGTAGTTGAAGGTGGCATACCGGATGGAGGTAATGCGCTCATCCGTTGCCAGCGCGTGCACCATGTTCTTGAACTCCTGATAGGAGGCGTGATAGTACACCGTCAGGTTCAAGCCCTCAAGGAGTGCGCCATCGCTCAAGGCCTGCATCGGCGTGATCTCACCGAAAGAAAACTCGATGTCGCCGCCGCTCCCGAAGCGCTGAAGGAAAATATCGTGCAGTTTCTGGGTGTAGCCCAGTTCCTTACTGCCGGTCCCCAGCGTTTTTTCCAGATACAGCAGGTAGAGGAGCTGATCCTCTTCCTGCATCCCGGCGGGGAACTTGTCGTAAAGCGCGGCGCGGCTTTCCTCGATCGCGGCCTCTGCCGGCTCAAGCTGATCCTGCACGCCCTTGTACTTCTCGTTTTCGACGATGGTGGTTTGCAGCGCGGTGATCTGAGCATTTAACTGATCCCGCTCCATGACGTAAGCTTCACTGCGGGGGCGGTAGCCCAGAACATACACCAGAACGGCGACCAACAAGAGCAGGACTGACAGGACAGCCTTCCAGTTTCTACCGATCACTTTCACTGGCCCACCTCCACTTTCTCCACCTTGGCGTCGCGGTCCAGACCCTTGCGCGTCTGCTCCGCCTGGATCAAGGACTCGTCATAGGTCAGCACGACCGTCAGGTAATAGCGGTTGTCGGCAGGCTTCTGCGTCTGAGAAGCGCCGGTGTTGAAGATATCCGGGATGCCTGAGCCGCCGGTTTGATTTTTGAGTTGATTCATCAGGATCCACATCAGCAGATCGTTTTCATCCATGCCCGTGCTGCCGGAGGTGCCGGATGTACCGGAGGTCTGCTGATTCTTCCGCAGCAGCGCGTTGACCGCGGCCACAGTGGCGGCATCCCGCTGGAACGCTGCGCCGCTGTTGATCTCCTTTTGGAGCATCGCAAGGTCGAGCGCGGTGTTGACCGAGCGGAGCTCGCCCATTTCCTTGGCAAGATGGAGCGCAAGCTTGCCACTCAGCGTCTGATTCTGCCGAATGAGCGCGATCGTTGCGTTGACATTCGTCTTGTTGTCGGTCAGGATATTCAGCAGGTTCGGCAGATATTTGTTCAGCATCACATCGTCGCTCTCATAGAACATGCGGTGCTGATCGGCGTTTTTCCAAATGTCGTCAAAGATCTTGTCGTACAGGATCTGGTCCTTTTCCTCACGGGCGATATCCTCGCGCATCAGCAGGAAAAACTGATACATGGCGGCAGGATCGTTTTGCAGCAGGGACCGGATCGCGTTCGTCTCCTGGGTGGTATTGGAGCGCTTGCGCAAGTCATCCAGCGAGAAGGTCTTTTCCTGCACCGGGCCGTAGACGGCTTGCAGCGCGTCCAGCTGGTTGGAGTTCAGGTATTGCAGGCTGAGACGCAGCTTTGCAATATCGGCAGACTCAATGCCAGAAGCAGAGGACGTACTGCCGCTGCTGGGCGTGGCAGGCGTGACCGGCGTGCCGGAATTGCCGGGACGGCTCGGAACGCTGGGGGTGCTCGGGGTGACGGGCGGGTTGGGATTGCTCGGCGTGCCGCCGGTGCCGCCTCCACTGCTGCCGCCGCCTCCGGGGAGCAGACCTTGCAGGAAATCAAGGTTATCGGGGGAAATGGTCATGCCGACCTTCTCCATCATGTCGGCGTAGCTTTCGATCTTCTGGATGGTCGCCTCGTCAACGCCCGCGGCACGCAGCAGCGGGAGCACGTCCTTGATCATTTTGCCGGTGATGCCGTTTGACGCGTTGGGGAACAGCTCATCGAGGGAATAGCCGCCCTCGGTGGGAGGTTCTTCCGTACTGCTTTCCTCGGTACCATCCGCTGCGCTTTCCTCCGTGCCCGGCACGGGGGACTCCTTCCCCGCTTCCTCGTACAGCGCAGCGATCATTTTGTCCGGGGAGTAGGCTTCCCGCGGGCCGATGGTCAGGCTGGAAACGGTGTTGAGGGTCATAAAGGGCACGTCGCGCAGCGCCACGAGGAAATAAGCGGCGTCCTCCTTGCTCTGGAAGGCGACCTGCGCCGCAGCGTGGCGCTCGACATCAAGCGCCTGACCGAGATCGGCTGCTACCGCGGCCAGCGTCACAGACGCGGCCTGCCCGTGCGCGGCCAGCGCAGCAAGACCAACGCGCGTACCCGCAAGGGCCCGAAACGCACGATCGCCAATAAGAAGAAGTAAGGGAGGGATATGTAATGGCAAACGCAGCAAAAGGCAAGAAAGTTCGCACGCGCCGCAAAGAGCGTAAGAACATTGAAAAGGGAGCCGTGCATATCAGCTCTTCGTTCAACAACACCATGGTCACCATCACGGACACCCAGGGCAATGCGCTCTCCTGGGCCTCCGCAGGCGGCATGGGCTTCCGCGGAAGCAAGAAATCCACCCCCTTCGCCGCACAGACCGCCGCTGAGACGGCTGCCAAGGCGGCTATGGAGCACGGCCTGAAGACCGTCGAAGTCTTCGTCAAGGGCCCCGGCTCCGGACGTGAGGCTGCGATCCGCGCCCTGCAGACGGCAGGACTCGAGGTCACTATGATCAAGGACGTCACCCCCATTCCGCACAATGGCTGCCGTCCTCCGAAACGCCGCCGCGTCTGATTGAAGGAGGGAAATGAATTATGGCTAGATATACCGAAGCTGTCTGCCGCCAGTGCCGCAGAGAGGGCCAGAAGCTCTTCCTCAAGGGCGACAGATGCTACACCCAGAAGTGCGCGATCGACTGCAGAGGCTATGCCCCCGGCCAGCACGGCCAGGGCCGCAGCAAGACCTCTGAGTACGGTTCCCAGCTGCGCGAGAAGCAGAAAGTCCGCCGCTACTACGGCGTGCTCGAAAAGCAGTTCCGCAGCTACTTCGCCATGGCGGAGAAGCGCCAGGGCATCACGGGCGAGAACCTGCTCGCCATCCTGGAAACCCGTCTGGACAACGTCGTCTACCGTCTCGGCTTTGCTATGAGCCGTGCGGAGGCGCGCCAGCTCGTGACCCACGGCCACTTCACTGTGGATGGCCGCAAAGTCAACATCCCCAGCTTCCTGGTCAAGCCGGGCATGGTTATTACACTCAAGGACTCCAGCAAGAGTCTCGACAAGATCAAGGCCAACGTCGAAGCGAACGCTTCCCGTCCCGCGCCGAAATGGCTGGACTACGACGCCAACAACATGGTCGGCAAGGTCGTGGCCATGCCCGCGCGTGACGACATTGACCTGCCTGTCGAGGAACACCTCATCGTCGAGCTGTATTCCAAGTAATAAAGAGACCCTCAAATTGGTAAGCTGACATCCGCAGCGCCCCAGCGGCGCAACAATACAGTAAGGAGGGTTAAGTCTAAATGATTGAAATTGAAAAGCCGCGCATCGAATGCCAGGAATCCCCGGACGATATCTCGTATGGCAAGTTCGTCGTTGAGCCTTTGGAGCGTGGCTACGGCACGACCCTGGGTAACTCTCTGCGCAGAGTGCTGCTCTCTTCACTGCCCGGCACTGCCCCGACGTCCATCCGGATCGCCGGCGTGCAGCACGAGTTTTCGACGATCCCCGGCGTCAAGGAAGACGTCACGGAGATCGTGCTGAATGTGAAGGGGATCATCGCGCGCCTGCACTGCGACGGCCCGAAGACCGTCTATATCGAAGCGGCAGGCGAGTGTGAAGTCACGGCCGGCGACATCAAGGCAGACGGTGAGGTCGAGATCCTCAACCCCGAGCTGCACATTGCCAGCCTCGGCCCGGACGGCGCGCTCTCCATGGAGATCACGCTCGCCCACGGCAGAGGCTACGTCCCGGCGGACAAGAACAAGAGTGCGCAGCAGGTCATCGGCACCATCCCGGTGGACAGCATCTATGCGCCGGTCCTGAAGGTCAACTACGCTGTCGAGAACACCCGTGTGGGCAACCAGACGGACTTCGACAAGCTGACCATCGAGGTCTGGACCGACAAGACCATCTCGGCGCGCGACGCGCTGAGCCTCGGCGCCAAGATCCTGTGCGATCACTTCACGCTCTTCACCGATCTGTCTGACACGATCGGCAACAGCTGCACGGTGGTGGAGAAAGAGCCGGAGCGCCCCGACACCGTCATGAAGATGACGATCGAGGAGCTGGATCTCTCCGTGCGCAGCTTCAACTGCCTGAAGCGCGCGAATATCAACACCGTCGAAGACCTCACGAACAAGACTGAGGAAGAGATGATCAAGGTGCGCAACCTTGGCCGCAAATCCCTGGAAGAGGTCGAGCACAAGCTCGCTATGATGGGCCTGAGCCTGGCGAGCGACGACAACCAGTAATAACCAGTTACTCTTATCAAGGAGGAAAACCGATATGCCCGGAACAAGGAAACTCGGTAAGACCACCGATCAGCGCAAGGCGATGCTCCGTCAGCAGGTCACGGATCTGCTCGACATGGGCCGCATGGAGACGACCGTCTTCCGCGCAAAAGAGATCGCGCCGCTCGCCGAGAAAATGATCACCCTTGGCAAGAAGAAGGACATGACCGCCTACCGTCAGGCGCTGGCCTTCATCACCCGCGAGGATGTTGCCAAGAAGGTGTTCGATGAAGTTGCCCCGAAGTATGCCGACCGCAACGGCGGCTACACCCGCATCACCCGCATCGGCACCCGCCGCGGCGATGCGGCCGAGATGGCTGTCATCGAGCTCGTGTAAGGAGCATCCGAACACCAATTATCATGCACCGACCGTTTTGCGGCCGGTGCATTTTTTTAGGCTGCAAAAAGCCTCGCAGAGTTTGCAGCCGGTGCGTTTTCGTATTTTACAGGCCGGTACTGTCTGTGGTATAATCATCTTTCAGACAGACAACAAGGAGGGACGTGTATGCGCATTCTGGTCGTGGAAGATGAACAGGACCTCAACCGCATTCTCGCCAAAACACTCACTGCCGAGGGCTACAGCGTCGACGCCTGCTTTGACGGCGTGGAGGCGCTGGACTATCTGGAGGGCGCGGAGTACGATGCCATCGTGCTCGATGTGATGATGCCGCGCATGGACGGCTTTTCGCTCCTGGCGCAGATGCGCGAGAGCGGCAACGAGACGCCGGTCATTTTCCTCACGGCGAAAGACAGCGTGCCCGACCGCGTGCGCGGGCTCGACGCCGGGGCGGATGACTATCTTGTCAAGCCGTTTTCGTTCGATGAGCTGCTGGCCCGGCTGCGCGTCGTCATGCGCAAGCGCGGCGGCAGCGCCACGAATGTCTTTACCGTCGCCGACCTCACGGTCGACACCGCCTCGCACCATGTCACGCGCGGCGGCCGCACGATCGCGCTCTCGGCCAAGGAGTTTGCCCTGCTCGAATATATGATCCGCAACCGCGGCGTCGTGCTCTCGCGCGAACGGATCGAAAACCATCTCTGGAACTATGACTACAGCGGCGGCTCGAACGTTGTGGACGTGTACATGAGCTACCTGCGCCGGAAGATCGACGCGGACTATTCCACCAAGCTCATCCACACCGTCTGGGGCGTTGGCTGGGTCCTGCGGGAGGAAACATGAAACGTCCGTCACTAAAGCTGCGCATCACCGGCTGGTTCGCGCTCATGATGTTTGTCATCGAGGCGCTGGTGCTCGCGTTCCTGCTCGCCGTCAACGGCACGGTCGCCACGAACGACCCCGAGGCGCGCCTCGTGCGCATGGTCGAGCACAACGCCAACCGCGTCAAGTACAATAACCCAAAAAACGCGGCGGACATGCTTGAAAATCGCGGTTTTACAAGACTTTACGAAAACGAGTCTTGGAAGCTTTGCCGCGGCGGCAGCTATTATTTTTTGAGAAACGATTGCTGTCTTATCGCCTTTAAACTTCCTAAAGAGGAATTCTCGGGTTTCAAAATTTTCTCCTGCCACGGCGACTCCCCCGCCTTTAAGATGAAGGAAAATCCCGAAAGAAAAACCGCTCCCTATGTCACCTTAAACGTCGAACGCTACGGCGGAACGGTTCCCTATCTTTGGTTTGACCGTCCCCTTTCGGTTTCCGGGCGCGTGTTTGTGAAAACCGACTGCGGCGCGAAAATGAAGCTTGTAAACTTCGGCCGCCCTCTTTTGCTTATACCGAGCCTTGCGCCCCATCTTCGCACGGGCGAGGAAATATACTCAAAAATCAAAATTCAAAAGGAAATTCAGCCGCTCATAAGCGGAGACGCCGAATTTTCGCTGCGCCGTGCCGTTGCAAATGAGCTCGGCGTTTCCCCCGACGACATTATTTCCCATGACCTTTTTGCGACAAACTGCCAAGAGGGCGAGATTTTCGGAGGCGGCAGAGAATTCTTTTGCTGCCCGAGAATCGACGATCTGCTTTGCGCCTACGGCGGGCTTTTGGGCTTTGCCGACGGGCAAAACGCCTCATCCGCTTCGGTTTATGCACTTTTTGACAACGAGGAGGTAGGAAGCTCCTCCCGCCAGGGTGCCCTTTCCGACATTTTGCGGCTGACCCTTTCGCGCATAAATTCAAGTCTCGGAATTCCCGAAAGCAGACTTTTTGAGCAGCTTGCAAACAGCTTTGCCCTTTCGGCCGACAACGGCCACGCCCTTCACCCCAACTTCCCCGAAAAGGCCGACCCCACCAACCGTCCCGTGCTCGGAGGGGGAATTCTCATTAAACATTCGGCTAATCAAAAATACACCACCGACGGCCTGTCCTCGGCGGTTTTCAAAACAATTCTCGAGAGGGAAGGCATTCCCTTCCAAACCTTTGTAAATCACTCGGACATTCCGGGAGGCAGCACCCTCGGAAACCTTTCGGGACGTCAGGTCTCGGTCGCTTCGGCCGACATCGGCATGGCTCAGCTTGCCATGCACTCCCCTTGCGAAATCGGGTCGGTCAAGGACGTTTATCAGCTTTATGCCGGCACAAAGAGCTTTTTTTCAAGCAGCATCAAATTCTTAAAGGACGGCGGATTTTCGATAGACCGAAAGCCGACCGGGGAGGCATGATTTATGAAAAAAACCAAACAGCGCAATCAGATAATCAAGGAGCTCCTCGACATAACCGACAGGGAATTCACCGACGAGGAACTTATACACCGACTTATCATGACCGAAATGACCGAAAATTCCGACAGCGAGGAAAAGGTGTCCTTCGGACAAAAGGCCTCCGACGCGGTGGCGAAATTTGCCGGCAGCTGGGCATTTATCTTCAGCTTTATCGCCGTCATGGTCATTTGGATGGTGCTGAACATCGTGCTGGCGCAAAGGGCTTTTGACGCCTATCCCTTTATACTGCTCAACCTTGTGCTTTCCTGCATTGCCGCCGTTCAGGCACCTCTCATAATGATGAGCCAAAACAGGCAGGAGGCAAAGGACAGAAAGCGCGCCGAAAACGACTATCGCATAAATCTCAAAAGCGAGCTTATAATCGACGACCTCCACCGAAAGCTTGATTTGGTTCTTGAAAATCAAAAGAAAATTTCAAAACGTCTTTACGACCTTGAAGCCGAAAAGAGGGAAAATCAAAATGAGCGCGGATAATATCATCGAAATTGAGCATTTGTCAAAATCCTTCGGGCAGATAAAGGCGGTGGACGACCTTTCCTTTCGGGTTAAAAGGGGCGAGCTTTTCGCCTTTCTCGGCGTTAACGGAGCAGGAAAATCCACCACGATTTCCATGATTTGCGGTCTGCTTAAAAAGGACGCGGGAAGCATTCGGGTTTGCGGAAGCGAGGTCGAAAAAACAGGCGGAGACACATCGAAAAAGCTCGGCATTGTCTTTCAGAATTCGGTGCTTGACGCTCCCCTCACAGTGCTGCAAAATCTCCGCTGCAGAGCCGCTCTCTACGGCATAACCGGGAAGGCCTTTTCCGAAAGGATAGACGGACTTTGCGGCCTTCTCGGGCTTTTCGACATACTTAACCGCCCTGTGGGAAAGCTTTCGGGCGGGCAGCGCCGAAGAGCCGATGTCGCAAGAGCGCTTTTACACCGTCCCGAGATACTCATTCTCGACGAACCAACCACCGGACTCGACCCCAAAACACGAAAAATCCTGTGGGACGCCGTCGGCTCCTTAAGAGCCGAGGATAATACCACCGTTTTTCTCACGACGCATTACATGGAGGAGGCGGCCGACGCCGATTTTGCCGTTATTCTCGACAGCGGAAAAATTGCCGCGGCGGGCACCCCTTTGGAGCTTAAAAACACCTATGCCGGCGACTATATAACCCTTTACGGCGTCACAAAGGAACAGCTTTCCCCTCTCGGGCTTGACTGTGCCGAGATAAAGGACGGAGTTCGGCTTTTTGTTAAAAACACGGCCGAGGCTGCCGAGCTTATAAAAAAACACCCTTCACTTTTTTCGGATTTCGAGGTCACAAAGGGTAAAATGGACGACATTTTCCTTGCTGTAACCGGCAAAAAACTTGAAGGAGGGATGTGAAATGAAACAGCTGAGTGCCTTAACGGCCAGAAACATCCGACTTTATTTTAAAGATAGGGGGCTTTTCTTTGTGTCCCTTATAACCCCCGTGATACTGCTTGTTCTTTTCGTGACCTTTCTCGGAAGGGTATATAAAGACAGCTTTCTTTCGGCAATTCCCGCAGGGCTTTTAAGCGACGGCTCGGTTATCGACGGTGCGGTGGGAGGTCAGCTTATTTCCTCTCTGCTTGCCGTTTCCTGCGTTACCGTGGCCTTTTGCTCCAATGCCCTCATGGTTTCAGACAAAGCAAACGGAGTCAAAAACGATTTGACGGTATCCCCCTTAAAGCCCTCGGTGCTTGCGCTTTCATATTTTCTTGCCTGCACGGCCTCCACGCTTATCGTAAATTATACGGCCGCCGGGCTTTGCCTTTTGTATCTTGCAAAGGTAGGATTTTTCATGAGCCTTTGCGACGTTATGCTTTTTTTGCTTGACATATTGCTGCTTTCGCTTTTCGGAGTGGCTCTTTCCTCCCTCGTTCATTCGTTTTTGAAAACTCAGGGGCAGGTTTCGGCCGTGGGAACGGTGGTCAGCGCGGGATACGGATTTCTCTGCGGCGCCTATATGCCCGTTTCAAGCTTCTCGGCGGGGCTTCAAAAGGTTCTGTCCTTTCTCCCCGGAACATACGGCACAAGCCTTCTTCGCAACCACGCCCTTGCCGGCGTATTTAAAAAGATGGAGGAGCTTTCCTTCCCGAAAGAGGCCGTGGACGGCATAAAGGAATCGGTCGATTGCCGAATTTTCTTTTGCGGGCAGGAGGTGTCGGCAGCGGGAATGTACGCGTTTTTGTGCGGTGCCGCCGTCCTGTTAATTGCCGCCTACATCATAAAAAGCCGCCTTTCCGAAAAAAGATGATTATAAAAAACAACGGCACTCAGTCTTAATTTTTCATAACCGAACACCGTTAAGTATCTGTTGCTTAATTGAAAGAAGCTGGGAAAATAATGACAATACCTCCGTCACGGCTGCGCCGCCTCCCTTTACACAAACGAGGCTTAGCGAACACGTTCTTTAACAAAAACGGCCTTTGCCCGAAAGGACAAAAGCCGTTTTTTTCATATTTGATTATTCGACGTCCGCAAGCACGCTGCCCACCGTTCCGCCGTTAACCTCGTGGAAGGTGCGGGTAATTCCGATATTGGTGTGAAGCTCCTTTACCTCCGAGCCTCCGTTGACCACAAGCTTGATTCCGCCGTTTGCATAGGTCGCTCCATTTTCGGTGGCGTTTACAAATATCGAATCGATTTTGGTGTTGTTGAGCACGATCTGATTTGCCGACTGCTCGTTGGCAAATATGGTTGCCTTGGCATACTTGTTTTCATAGCTGCTTGAAATGTCGCAGTTGTTCATAACGGCGCCGTGGGTGCCGTAGAAGTTGATTGCAAGGCTCCATTCGCCCGAAATTTTGACGTTTTCGAGGTTCGAAACGGTGCCGCCGTGGAAGTGCATTGCCCTGCCGCCCTTTCCGTCAAAGGTCAGATTTTTGACGGTCACGCCGGTGCAATATGTGGTGCCGTAGCCGAAGGAAAGCAGGGTGGCTAAATTTTCCACCTGTGCGTCGGTCATGTCGGCCGTGATTTTGTGCCCGTTTCCGTTAAAGGTAATTCCGCTTGCGTCAAAACGCACCGTTTCGCTTAATGTAACGTCGTCGGAAAGCACGATCTCGTCGCCCGCCTTGGCATTTGCGGCGGCTGCCTTCAGCGCATCGACGGTGTCAACCGAGAAAACGGTCTTTTTGTCATACTCGGCGTTTTCGTCATATTTATTGTTATAGCTGTCGCTCTCGACGGTGTCCTGAGTTGCATAAACGGTGACCGAAATGCCGTCGATGGTTTTGTTCATATAATCGTTGCCGGCGGTCTCCTGCATATGCCCCTTAATGGTGAGGGGCTCGGAGGTCTCGTTTGCGCCGAGGTGATGATCGGAGCCGAGATCCGCGTCGTTTATCGTCCAGTCAATGACATTGTTAAGCTGGGCAGAGCCCTTTATGCCGGAAATGACGATCTTGTATTTAAGGGCAAGATTGCCGTCGTTTTTGACGTAAATTTTCGGAAGCTCATAGGTGCAGCCCGGTTCCCAAAGAATTTTTTCGCTGCCGTCGGCCTTGACGAAATTAAGAGTCTCGCCCTCAATGCTTTGGCCGTTTTGGTCAACAAGCCCGACATTAAGATTTCCCGAAACAATTTTGTTGACTCCGGTGCTTGCCGTGTCGGTGAACCATGCAAAGGTGGCGCCCGCAAGCATAGCCGCACAAAGCAGCAGGGCGACAGCGCTCATGACAAGCGCTCTTTTGGTGTTTTTGCTTTTCATAAAATCTACTCTCCTTTTGCAAATCATATGTGATTTTAATTCCGATTTGCATAAATATTATAGCTTGTGAGAGTATATTTGTCAATATAGAACTACAATGATTTATAATTTGTCACTTTTCACGTCAATTCGACCTAAAATACCTCAATTTCCTCCATTTTCTCGGGGAAATTTTCCTCTTTTGAACAAACGGCGTATTTATAGCCGTCAAAAAGGTCGTATTCCTTAAAAAATACGCCTTTCGCGTCGGTGTCGGCGGCGGAAAGCTTCGACAGCCCCCGTCCCGTCATTTTGACGCAGCTTTCCTTCGCCGCCCAAATTCGGGCAAATTCGCCCTCCTTGTCTTCGGCGGTCTCAAGGCGGGCTTTTTCATTTTCGGTAAAATATTTTTCGGGGATTTTTTTTGAAAAGGGCACCTGTTTTTGACAGTCGCAGCCGATTTCCCCATCCGACAGGGCGCACATGACCCGCTTTCCCGAGTGGGAAAGGCTGAGATACAGCATACCGCTTTTCAGAATGGGCTTGCCCCGTTTATCAAAGCAAACCTCCTCAAAAATGCCCGCCCTTTGCAAGGCGGCCGTCAGAAGAAGTCCCCCGAAAAGGCTTGAAATACGGCCGTCGGGGCTTTTTTTCATGAGCACCTTTTTTTGCCGTTCGCCGTCGGCGGCGGCAAAGGCTTTTTCGAACTCTTCACCCGTAAGCGTCCTTGTCTTTGCAAAAAAAACCTTTGTCATGAGCGTCCCTCCCCGTATATTTTACAATATTTTGCCTTGCGTTTCAACAAAAAATCCCGCGATACGCCGAGCGTTCAAAGAAGGGTATCGGATTTTTGCAAAAATTTTTATCTTTTGCAAAACCGCAGCCCGCTTAAAAACGATATATCCGAAATAAGTAAAACAAACCCCTCGGACAATGCCGGCGCATATCCGAGGGGTTACGATTATTGTGCAAAAATCAGCAATTAAAGGAAATAAATTTCCACGTTTCTTCTTCCGAATTGATATGCCGAAGAACGGCTGTCGAAGAAAAGGTCGACCTTAACGGTGGAATCGCTTATAAATCCGCCGGTGTCGGCAGCCTTGGCCACGCCGTAGATATAGCTTCCGTCGGAGGCGCGGATGAACATGACCGTTCCGTAGGGGATCTGACGGGGATTGACGGCGATGTAGCCCAGCTGTGCGGGTTCGCCCACGGCGGTGGTGTTGCCGTCCTCGGGGCAATAGGCGGTGGCGACGGCGGTTATGCACTTGGAATAGTTAAGGGGGCGGCCGTTTTCGTCCACCTGAATGGTGCTTCCCACATTAAGAGGGGAGACAAGGCGGCCGTTGACGTCGGCGCTTGAGGTGATTCCCGACTGAGATGTGGAAACGGCTGCGGCCGCGGCGGGAGCGGTTTCGGCTCTTTCGACGCTTGCGGCGGCGGGCTTCTGCTTTGTTCCCTTTAAGATTTCGCAGGTCACAGGCTCGCTGATTGTCTGCTCGCTGCGAAGCTCGCGGGAAATTTCGTTTCCGTCAAGATAGCTGACGGCATAGGTCTTGTTTACAAGGCCGTTTGCGCCCTCGGTGACGGTTTTCTGCTCGCCCTCGTAAAGCTCGTCGCTTTCGGTGCAAACCGTCTCGAAGGGGATTTCTTCGCTCACCGTCTGCTGCATGACATAGTTATATCCCACATTTACCGAGGTGTCCTCGGTCAGAATGGTGGAAAGGTCAAGGTCGCAGGTATAGCTGACGGTGGGCAGGCAGCCCATTCTTTCAAGTGCTACCTCAAGCGAGGTGCAGAGAAAGTCGGCGCTTTTGGTTTCGCCGTCCTTGGTGACGGTCAGGGTGAGGGGGGTTCCAACCGACAGATAAAATCCGTCGGCATTTTCATAAAGCTCGGTGCCGTGTCCCTCGGCAACATTTATTTTGTATGCCGAGATCATTTCGTCGGCGTCGGTGAGCACGGTGGTAAAAACCTGCTTAACGCCGTTGTTGAAAACGGTCAGGGGCTTTTCGTCCTTGCCGGCGGTGAATGCAAAGACCGTTCCCGACATGAGGAAGGTCAAAACAAGCAGGACGATAACGGGGGTTCTGACAAAGCGAAGTATTCCTTTTGCGTTGTCTTTAACGGTAAACATAATAATATTCCTTTCGAAGTGCGCAGAGGTAATTTAAGGCGCAAATTTTGCGGCCGACGGCAAATTTTTTGCCCGCCGCAACGAACATTCAATATTATATGGAGGCGGTTTACCTTCGTCAACAAGAGGTTTTCAAGTTTTTTTTGGTGATAAACACAAGCATAAATTCCAAAATGAAATTATAAAACGGTTACAAAAGTGTTACAAATCTATTATTTGGTATTTTCTGTAATGCCTTTGTAACCTCTTTTGTGCACTTTTACTCCGCTGTGTGAATTATAATCACATAACTAAAATCCCGTTGTTTTCTTTTATTTTCTCATCTTTTCTTTGATTATCTTAATATTATGCGTTTTTGAACAAGGAATTTTTTCGCAAAAGGTTACAAATGATGACAAATTGAGTCGGAATTTGCTCAAATTTTCGAAAAAGTATCAGATTTGTAACTTTATTATTCCGATATTTAATTAAAATTACCTTGAAAAAATCCGATTTTTTTGAAAAATGGGGGCAAAAAACATATTTTCATAATATTTTTTCGCTCAAAATCGGCTCTCGGTGGGAAAAAATTCTCCGAAATCGGCGAAAAAAATGACCAATGGGTATTTCTCCCCGCCTTTTCCATTCGATGAAGATTTGCCCTCGCTCCGACGGTGGCGGCGGAGCAAAAAGGGAGGCGGCATAAGGCTTTTTAAGAGGTCGGATACGCCCGCATTTTTCCGACTGAAATCAGCCCGAATTTTGCGCAAAGGGCGGCGCATTGATGATTTAATTTAAAATTACGGCGGCATACTTTTGCCCCTCGACCCAAAGGAGATTACAAAAAATGTTGAAACTACCATGTATTTATGTTACAATATAATAAATAAAATCGGGCATTTTTTCACGGCGCCCGACTCAAAAGAGGAGAAAGCAATGAAAAAAGGATTTACAAAATTCATCGGTCTTGCGGCGGCGGCGGGAATGGTCTTTTCGTCCCTTTTGCCCTCTGCGGCCGAGACCTACATTTCCTCCGACCTTGTTCCGAATTACGAGGGGGTTTATTGGAGCGAAGAGGCCGAAAAGGGAAGGGACCCGAGCTTTGTTCCCGACCTTAAAAACGCGACCTGCCTTGTGGTGGCAAGCGACGGCGACGACGGCAATGTCGGCACCTTTGCAAAGCCCTTCAAAACCCTTGAAAAGGCGCGGGAAACGGCAAGAGCCTCCTCGGCCGACAGCGTCACGGTTTATATTCGCGGCGATTTCACATTGACCGAACCATTTGTGCTTGACGAGCGCGACGAGGGGGACGTCTATGCCTCCTATCCCGACTCGCCCTCCGCGATTTCGGGGGCAAAAAGCTATAATCTTGCCTCGGCTCGGCGGGTGACCGACGAAAAAATCGAGATCCCAGTTCCTGCCATACGACAAGTCCGAGGATATAT
>URYV01000021.1 GCA_900552285.1 uncultured Oscillospiraceae bacterium | reverse complement strand
TTTCGAGCGTTCCTTGTCAAGGGCAAGAATGTGGCGTTTCATCTCCTTTTCGGTCAGCTTTTCATCGTCTCCGCTGCGCTCCATGCAACGCTTTACGCGGCTTTCGATATCGGCATAGACGAAAATTCTGAAGGGATTGTAATCGCGGAGAATATAGTCGGCACAGCGCCCGACGATAACACAGTCGGATTTTTCGGCCATGCTTTTTATAATTTCGCTCTGAGCGCCGTAAATCGTCTGAACCTGCTGAAAAGCATATTCACCCACATATGAAATGCTCTGCCCCGTTGTTATGGGATAGAGATAGTGGGGACGGTGCTCGATAACCTGCTTTACATACTCCTCCGAAAGGGAGGTGTGCTTGGAAATTTCGGTGATGATCTCCTTGTCATAGTAGTCAATATTAAGCTCCTCGGCAAGGCGGCGGGCAAGCTCTCTTCCTCCGCTTCCGAATTCTCGGCCGACGGTGATTATTTTATTCATAAGATCAACTCCTTTTGTATTCACATTATATCACAATTTTTTCGCTCGGTCAAAGGATTTTTTATACTTTTTGGTTAAAGATTTTTGAGTTGTTGACATTTTGTCCTCACGCTGATATAATCAAACCGAACAGAATATTCGACAGAGCGGCTTTAAAACAAAGCCTTAAAGGGAAGTTCGGTGAAAATCCGTCGCAACTGCCATTACCGTCAAAGTCGGAATACTTGCTCTGTCGGCGGCGTCCGGTTCTCCGCGACATTTTTGGGTAAAGAAAAATGCAGCCAATCGCTTAAAGAAAAGAGTTTCTTTAAGTTTATTTGGGTTGCATTTTTTGTGTTTTACAAAAAGTGCTTTTTTATTTTGGAAGTGAAAAAATGAAGGACCGTCTGACAAGGGACGACTGTATTGCTCTGCTTGTCAAAAAGCAGGATGAACTTAATAAAATCGGCGAAAACCGTTTGCCCAAGCGTTCGGATTTTTCCGACAGAGAAATTATGGCCGTAAAATCCTTTTTCGGTCCCTTTCCGAGGGCTCTCGAGGCGGCGGGAATAAAGGAAAAGCGGCCGGATGCCGAGCAAAAGCGCAGGGAGAAAAGGCTGCGCGCCAAGAAAAACAGGCTGAAATACAAGCTTGAAAAGGTAAAAAACTGCGAAAGCAGAAATATAAAGGAGAAATAAAAATGAAAAAATTGCTGAGTATTCTCACAACCGTTGCGGTTATATGCTGTCTTTTAGGCGTATCGGCCGCTGCCGACGCATCGGCAAAGGTCTATGTCACCGTTGCAAACGGCGGCCTTGAGCTTGCCAACAGCGAGGTTACCGTAACCGACATCGACGGCGACGGCGCCCTCACTATCAACGATGCCCTTTATGCCGCTCACGAAAGCTACTTTAAGGGCGGAGCCGCAGCAGGCTATGCCTCCGAAATGTCCGACTACGGCCTTATGCTCACCAAGCTTTGGGGAATCGAAAACGGCGGCAGCTACGGCTACTATGTCAACAACGCCTCTGCCTGGAGCCTTGCCGACCCGGTCAAGGACGGCGATTACGTCAACGCCTTTGTTTATCAGGACACTAAGGCATTTTCCGACAGATATTGCTATTTTGACAAGGCAGTTGCCGATGTAAATCAAGGCGAAAATCCCGCTTTTGTTTTGAACGGCGTCTACTTTGATGAAAACTACACCGCATATTCGGCTCCTATTGCCGGTGCGGAAATCACCGTAAACGGCGAAAAGACCGGAATAGTAACCGATGAAGAAGGTCGTTTTTCGGGTCTGACCTTTGCCGGTCAGGGCGTATATACCGTCAGCGCAGTATCGAGCACCGAGACTCTTGTCGCTCCCGCCCTCACAATTTCTTATTCCGTTCCCAAAACCTCTACCTCCGAGCCCGACACCGAAGTTTCCGAGGTTTCGACCGTCTCCGAAACAACCGAGGTTGCAAGCACCGCCGATGTCACCCGCGGTACCGTCGAAGGAAACCTTGCCAACCCCAAATCGGGAGACAGCTCTGCCGTCGTGTTCTCGGCCGCCGCTCTCGTGATTTCCTGCGGCGCTCTGCTTGTTATTAAAAAGAAATAAAATGAGAAAGTTTGCTTTATCGCTTCTTTCTTTTCTGTGCTGTGCCTGCATACTTTTTGCGGGCACAACCTGCCTTGCCGTCGGAGAGACCGAAAGTCTCATCGACGGTATTGTTGATTATAGGCTTAAAGAAAGCGGCTGTTCATCGGTTCAAAGCCTTGCCCAAAAAGGTCTTTCCTCGGGCGCGGGAAAGGGAGCAAGCGAATGGTATGCCATAGGCCTTTCGGCATACTATAAAAATCTCGACCTTTCGGGATATTCATCTGCCCTTTCGTCCTATCTTTCTTCAAACAAAATTTCCTCTGCCACGTCGAGACAGCGGTGCGCCCTTTCGCTCATCGCCTGCGGAAAGGGCGGCGACTCTTTTGTCTCCTCAACCGCCGCCGATTCGGTGGGAAGTCTCGGGATAATGAGCTACATATTCGGGCTCCAGCTTGCAAGCAACGGCGCTCCCCTTTCGGTTTCAAAGGACGGCATAATTTCCGAAATTCTGTCCCTTGAAAACGCCGACGGAGGCTGGTCGGTAAGCGGCTCAAATTCCGATATCGACGTGACCGCCATGGCGCTTGCCGCCCTTGCCCCCTATAAAAACGGTTCGGCGGCGGACGCCGTGGAAAGAGGGCTTTCCTTCCTTTCTTCAAAGCAGCTTGAAAGCGGCGGATTTATGAGCTACGGCAAGGAAAACGCCGAAAGCTCGGCTCAGGTTATCGTTGCGCTGACAGCCCTCGGAATAAATCCCAAAACCGACGGCAGATTTGTGAAAAACGGATGCTCGGTCTTTTCGGCGCTGTCGGGATTTCGCCTTTCCGACGGAAGCTTTTGCCATATAAAGGGCGGAGCCTCCAACGGAACCGCCACCGTTCAGGCCTTCTATTCCCTTGTGGCGCTGTGGCGATTTGAAAACGGACTGCCCTCCCTTTTCACCCTTTCGGTTAAGGGAACAAAGGCCCTGCCCTCCTCCGATTCGGGCAAAAGCCCGTCGGAAAGCCCCCGTGAAAATCACTTCGACTCCAAACCCGGCGACGCCCCCGCCGAAATTTCCGGCACCGAGGCGGAGAGCAAAGAAAGCGGCGGCGACATTTCTTCGGACGCGCAGAGTGATGAGTTCGCAGAGCAGACCGAAGACTCGGCAATTTCCTCGGCCGACTCGAAATCCGAAACAATTTCTCCTTCAAAGGGAACGGAAAAATCGGGCGAAAAAGGCTTTTTTAAAAGCTATAAGCCGTGGACAATACTCGGCATACTTCTGATTTGCGCCGCGGTTTGCCTTGTCATGCGCTTAAAGAAGCATAAAAACCTTAAAAATTATCTCTTTGTCGGCGCGATCGGCATTGTGCTTTCGCTGGCGGTCGCATTTACAAGCTTTTCGTCGGTGGACAGCCACTATGCCCCCGTTTCAAAAGAGGGTTCGGCGGGAACGGTCACCGTCTCCATTCGCTGCGACACCCTTGCTGGCAAGTCCGACAGCAGCTTTGTCCCCGAAAACGGCATTATTCTCGACAGCACCGAAATCCCCCTCGAAAGCGGAGAAACCGCCTTTGACATTCTCGGCGATGTTTCAAGAACCTACGGAATACAGGTGGAAAGCACCGGCACCGGCGGCGACAACAGCCTTGCCTACATCAAGGGAATAAACTATATTTATGAATTTGACGGCGGCGATTTGTCGGGTTGGATGTATCGCGTTAACGGCGAATTTCCGTCGGTGAGCTGCGGCGCCTTCACGCTGTCCGACGGCGACAAAGTCGAATGGCTCTACACCTGCGACCTCGGCAACGATTTGAACTGACATAATATAATTCCTTTATTTCGCTCTGTCTTTGTAAAAAGGCAGAGCGTATGCTTTTTTCAACAAAAATTTATAAATTATTAAAAATATATTTACATTTATGACGGTTTGTACTAAACTGAAGTCGGAATCAATTGATCGCAACGTTTTTTGCAAAACAGAAAGGAGAAAAGATAAGCAAGGAATGTAAAAAAAAGCATTATTTTTTTACTTTTACACTCAAAAGGGGAGAATTTTATGTTTAACAAAAAACACACGGCGATTATACTTGTTTCACTAATGATAGTTTCTGTTTTTTCGTCCTGCAAAGCGGATTCTAATGAGGTTTCAAGCGATAGTATTGTCAAGAAAACAAACAAGGTAAACGACATTTCTGTCGTTGAATCTTACATGGATTATATGCAGGAAATGGCTGAAATTGCAGCGGAACCGAAAGTTGTTGTTTTGACGGTTAACGGACTTGAAATAACCGATTTCAACATAAAGGGTGAGCTTTTAGCAAAAAACGAAGCCGTTAAAAATGAGCTTGACGCAATTGATTCGGAGGAAATATCCGATGAGGAAAAAGCAAGCAAAAAAGAACAATATCACTATATAACAAGAGAGGACGCAATAAAAAACTGCATCGACTTTTGGGCTCAGGTATCCGAAGCCGATAAGAGGGGAATTGTAAAGTCTCTCGACGATTCAAAACAATTTGCAAAGGACAATCTTGACATGATAAAGGAGGGCGCGCAAAACGGAGATTCCAACTGTATTGAGGAATTGTCAAAAATCGAGAAATACAATAAAACAATAGGACAAACCGAGGAAGACTATATAAACAACGGCGCCGAAATGTTGGTAAATGTAGCCAAAATAACGCAATTGAGAAATCAAGTGGTTGACTCATTCTCCGACGAGCAAAAGCAAAACGAGGATGAGGAATATCAAAAATTTGTCGACGAGCTTGTCAAAAAGGCAAAAATCGAGTGGAAATAAATTTTTTCAAAAAGCCTATTGACAAAGTCGGTTTAAAGTGATAAACTTTAGTAAACCGTTGAAAAAGAGTAAGTAGATTATACCGAACCTCTCAGAGAGCCGCAGGCGGTGGGATTGCGGCAGTTTAAGTATTTTCGAATGGGCTTTTGAGGGCGAGCTGAAAGGGTTTCCCGAGTATGCGAGACGGAGGGCGACGCTCCGTGACAAAGGGTCAGCATATGAATGTATGCGCAGAGTGGGTGATTTTTCACCAAGCAGGGTGGCACCGCAGGAAGAATTTTTCTCCTGTCCCGGCAGTTTTGTTTAACTGCGGGACGGGAGTTTTTTATTTTCCGCTCCGCAAAGAAAAAAGAAAGGAGACATACGTTATGTCAAAAGAAAAAATCCCTTACAAAATCTATCTGGATGAAACCGAGATTCCGAAGGCATGGTATAACCTGCGTGCCGACATGAAAAACAAGCCGGCCCCCCTTCTCAATCCCGGCACCCTCGAGCCCATGACCGCCGCCGAGCTTTCGGGCGTTTTTTGCGACGAGCTTGTGGCGCAGGAGCTTGACAACACCACTCCCTATATCGAAATTCCCGAAGAGATACGCGGTTTTTATAAGATGTACCGTCCGTCTCCCCTTGTCCGTGCATATTGCCTTGAGGAAAAGCTCGGCACGCCGGCCAAAATTTATTATAAATTCGAGGGTAACAACACCAGCGGAAGCCACAAGCTGAATTCCGCCGTGGCACAGGCCTATTACGCCAAAAAGCAGGGTCTTAAGGGCGTGACCACCGAGACCGGAGCCGGTCAGTGGGGAACCGCTCTTTCCATGGCCTGTTCCTATTTCGGACTTGACTGCAAGGTGTATATGGTCAAGGTTTCATATGAGCAAAAGCCCTTCCGCCGCGAGGTCATGAGAGTTTACGGCGCCTCGGTTACTCCCTCCCCCTCCACCGAAACGGCCGTGGGAAGAAAAATTCTCGAAGAACATCCCGGAACCACCGGCAGTCTCGGCTGCGCCATTTCCGAGGCGGTCGAGGTGGCCACGTCGAGCGAGGGCTATCGCTATGTTCTCGGCAGTGTGCTCAACCAGGTTCTGCTGCATCAGTCGGTTATAGGACTCGAAACCAAAGCGGCTCTCGATAAATATGACATAAAGCCCGACATCATCATCGGCTGTGCCGGCGGCGGTTCAAACCTCGGCGGACTTATCGCTCCCTTCATGGGTGAAAAGCTGCGCGGCGAGGCCGACTATCGCATTATCGCCGTCGAGCCCGCCTCCTGCCCCAGCTTTACGAGAGGTAAATATGCCTACGATTTCTGCGACACCGGAATGGTTTGCCCCCTCGCAAAGATGTATACCCTCGGCAGCGGCTTTATTCCCGCTCCCAACCACGCCGGAGGCCTTCGCTATCACGGCATGAGCTCCACCCTCTCTCAGCTTTATGACGACGGTCTTATGGAAGCCGTTTCGGTTCCTCAGACCAAGGTTTTCGAGGCTGCGGAGGAATTTGCAAGGGTCGAGGGAATTCTCCCCGCTCCCGAAAGCAGTCACGCCATTCGCGTTGCCATTGACGAGGCCCTTAAGTGCAAAGAAACCGGCGAGGAAAAGACCATTGTATTCGGTCTCACCGGAACGGGTTATTTCGACATGGTTGCCTATGAAAAATTCCACGACGGCAAAATGGACGATTATATTCCCACCGACGCCGACCTTGAAGCCTCTTTCGCAAAGCTTCCCAAGGTTGATAAATAAACGGTATCAAGCAAAAGACCTGCCTTGCAAAACGCACGGCAGGTTCTTTTTTAACTAAAGAAGGGAGCGGCGGAAATTCCGTCACTCCCGTAATTTTTTGTTGTCCGTTAACTCAAAGGATTTATTTGGCAACAACGGTGTAGTAAGTATCGCTGCCTTTTACTTCCGAAACAACCTTATAGCCGTCGGCAACAAAGTTGGTATGTGCACCCTCGGCATAGCAATCTGCAGGGTTAAAGTTTACGAAGGTACCGCCGGTAACAATGATCTTTGCGGTACCGGCCTCGCGGTTGGCGTCATAGCAGTTGAGCACAAATTCGTCTGCCTTTGAGGCATCGGGATACTTCTGCTGAACCGAATAGAAACCGCCCTCGATGATTGCGGTGCCCTGCTGAACATAAACGGCGTGAATGTTGCCGATGAAGGTTCCGTCCTTAATGGTGACGGTGGAGCCGTCCTGAACGTCGACGGCATAACAGTCGTTTTCCTTGGCCTTGAGAGTGCCGTTACCGCTTACGGTAAGGTTGGCACCGTTCTGAGCCGAAATCAGCGACCAATCGTTGGGCTTAACATCCCAAACGTCGTTGGTGTTTGCGACGGTCTTGCCGTTGAGATCGACAACGGCGGTTCCGTTGGCAACAACGGTCTCATCGAGGTCGACATCTTTAGCAACGGTGATAACACCGCCCTCTTTGGCAGCGTTTACAAACGCAGCGGCAGTATCAACGGTATATTCGGGATATGTTGCGTTAGCGTCATAGGTGTTGTTAATGCTGTCGCTTTCGACGGTGTCCTGAGTGGCGACAACGGTGACCGAAACGCCGCTGAGGGTCTTGTTCATGTAATCGTTGCCTGCGGCCTCGTCCATATGAGCCGAAAGCTTGAAGGAATTTGCGGTTGTCTCACCGGCCTTAAGATGGCCGACAAAGGTGTCGAGAGCAACGGTGCTTTCTCCGCTTATGACCGAGAATTTGATGACCTTGAGCAGGCCTTCGTCTCCGTCAACGCCGTTTACAACGAGCTTGTATTTAAGAGCGAGAGTGCCTTTGTTTGCGACCTTGAATTCGGTGGTGTTGAAGGTCACGCCGGGCTCCCAAAGAATGTCGGTTTTTCCGTCAACGTCGGTGAAATTAAGAGTGTCAACTGTCTCATTGGTCGTTGCATCCACAATATCCACGTCCAATTTACCGGACTGAATTTTGTTGACCGAGGTGCTTGCCGTGTCGGTGAACCATGCAAAGGTGGTGCCGATGAGCATTGCTACGCAAACGAGCATAGCCAGAGCGCTTGACACAAGTGCTCTTTTGGTGTTTTTGCTGTTCATAAAATTTTCCTCCTTGAAAATATTGCAAATTCCTGCAATGGTTACAATTTGCATATTTATTCTACCACCACCCTACCTCTTGTCAAGAGGGACACCCGAAAATTTACAATTTTTTTGCCGATTTAAGTTGTTTTATAAACAGAAAAAAACAAGGCCGAACCTCTCAAAAGAAAGATTCGAGCCTTGTTTTGATTATCGGTATATCCGATTAAATTATTTGCTTACGGTGTACCAGGTTGCGCCGTCAACTTCTTCAGAAGTGGTGGTGCAGCCGGTGCCAATAGCGATTTTTCCGGTATAGGCATTGACAGGGTCAACTACTGTTACACCGGGGTTATAGTTCTTAAAGCTGCCGCCGTTGACGGTGATGGTGCAGCCGGCGGTGGCGCTGTCCTGATGATTGAGAACATAGTATGTTCCGTTAAGAGCGCTTGCAGTCTCAAACTTACCGCCGTTGATAACAACTGTGGCTTTGGAACCCGAAGATCTGCTTGTCATAACGAAAATGCAGGAGGTTTCGTCGCTTGTGCCATAGAAATGGCCGCCGTTTATGGTGAGCTTTCCGTAGTTACCCACGCGAACGGCAGAGGTGACCTTGTTCAAATAGCTCTTGTCGGAACCGATAACGGCACCGGTCTGAGCCGCGCTTGAATCGTTTATAGTGAGGCTCGACTTTTTACCTGCAACATTGAACACGCCGCCGTTGTTGGGCTTTACGTCATCGGCATATTCGAGCTTAACCGAATGGCCGTTAAGGTCAACAACCACGGTTTTGCTCGAGAGATAAATCTCGTTGGTAACAACAACATCGTTAACAAGTTTAAAATATCCCTTGGCATTTCTCATGTTATAAGCCTGCTCGCCTGTAGCGATAAGGTAAGGATTGGCCTCGGTGCCGTCGCCGCCATTGAAATCACTGTCGGAAATAACAACGGTGAAGGGAGAAAAGTCGTCGGTGGTGAAGGTGATAACGCCGGTCGCAGCGTCATAATAATATTGGTCATTTGCGGTGGGAGCTGCCGTAACCTTGGTGAGAGCAGCGCCGTTATGATAGAATCCGATAACGTTGGCGTTCTTTGCAACCTGCATCTGAAGGGTGAAGAACTTTCCTGCTTTTGCGGCAACCTTTTCGCCGTTTTGATTGACGATCTTAACGTCGGCGGTAACAGCCTCGGTGCCGGTAACAACCTCAATGCTTGCGGGGGTCGCGCCCTTGGTCTTAATAAGGGTGAGGGTATCGGCGGTCACGCTGTCGGCGGGGACGGTGGCGGTCACGGTAGGATCGGTCTCGCGGTCCTTAATAACGGTGTCCTGTCCTGCCTTAACCTCGGCATCGGCCGAAACATTGTCGAGCCAGGTGTCGAAAGCGGGAGTGCCGTCGGCATTCTTGTCGTAATCCTTGCCGTAGCTGTCGCTTTCAACGGTATCCTGAACGGCATATACGGTGATTCCGATGCCGTCGATGGACTCGTTCATATATTCGTTGCCGGCAGTTTCCTGCATATGGCCGCTGACGGTAATTTCATTTGCGGCACCGGGAAGAAGATGATATTCCTTGCCGATGTCGGCTCCGTCGACGGTCCAGTCAATGACCTCGTTGAGCTTGGCGCTGCCGTTTATACCGGTGATGGCGACCTTATATTTAAGGGCGAGGTTGCCGGCGTTTGAAACGCGAAGCTCGGGCAGCTCATATGTACAACCGGGCTCCCAAAGAACCGCTTCGCCTGCGGCGGCCTTTTTGAATTCAAGGCTCTGGTCCTTTGCGTCTTTCCATTCGGTGGGATTTCCGTCTGCATCCCAAGAAACGGCATATTCAAGCAAAACATCCAGTTTACCCGAAACAATTTTGTTGACCGAGGTGGACGCTGTATCGGTGAACCATGCAAAGGTGGTACCGATGAGCATGGCTATGCAAACGAGCACAGCAAGAGCGCTTGACACAAGAGCTCTTTTGGTATTTTTGCTGTTCATAATTTTCCTCCTTAAAATTATGCAAACCGATATGGGTTCACAATTTATACACACATTGTAAACCCCTTCCCATAGTTTTGTCAAGGTGGTTTTTTGAAAAAAATCCCATATTTTTATACCTAAAAATCATAAAAAATGACGAACAAAAAAGCGATCATACCTTTGTCTCTTGAAATGTTTTTAAAATCGTGTATAATATATGATGGAGTAGGTTTTTGATTTGCGCGAAAGGAAGAAAGCCGAAAGCGCAAATTTCCATATATGAAGCTTTAAAGAACGGAGGAAGAAACATGAGAAGAACAAAAATAATATGCACACTCGGCCCCGCAAGCAGCAACCGCAAAACCGTGGAAAAAATGATTGAGGCCGGAATGAACGTGGCTCGGCTGAACTTTTCTCACGGCACCCACGAAGGCCACCAAAAATATATCGACATGGTAAAGACCATAAGAAAAGAGCGGGGATGTCCCCTCGCCATAATGCTCGACACCAAAGGTCCCGAAATCCGCACCGGAGTCATGAAGGACGGCCCGGTAAAGCTTATTGACGGGCAGGACTTCACGCTGACCGCCCGAGAGGTCGAGGGCGACGACAAAGAGGTCTTTATGACCCTTCCCGAGCTTCCTTCCCAGGTAAAGGCGGGAAACATAATTCTGGTCGACGACGGAGCAATCAAGCTTAGGGTCAAATCCACCACCGAAACCGACATAATCTGCACCGTTGAGGCAGGCGGAAAGCTTTCCGACCGCAAGGGCATAAACGTTCCCTATGTGGCGGTGGATATGCCCTATTTAAGCGAGCAGGACAAAAGCGATCTGCTTTTCGGAATCGAAAATGACGTGGATTTTGTGGCCGCCTCCTTCGTCAGAAGCAAGCAGGACATTATCGACCTTCGCAAATTCATAAACTATAACGGCGGACACGACATTCGCATAATCGCCAAGATTGAAAATCTCCAAGGAATCGAGGCCTTCGACGACATTCTCGAGCTTTCCGACGGAATCATGGTGGCGCGAGGCGATATGGGCGTCGAGGTGGAATATGAGCGGCTTCCCGGCCTTCAGAAAAGATTTATCCACAAATGCTATCAGGCCGGAAAAATGGTTATAACCGCCACCCAAATGCTCGAATCCATGATAAAGCGCCAGCTCCCCACCCGCGCCGAAATAACCGACGTTGCCAACGCCGTTTTCGACGGAACCTCGGCGGTCATGCTGTCGGGTGAAACGGCCTCGGGAAAATTTCCCGTCGAGGCGGTCAGAGCAATGGCCAAAATCGCCGAGCAGGCCGAAAACGACGCCTTTGACATTGCCACCTTCCGCAGAATAAAATATGACATGGACACAAAGGACACCACCAACGCCGTCTGCGACGCCGCCTGCACCACCGCAAAGGACATAGACGCCGCCGCCATAATCGCGCTGACAAAATTCGGTCAAACGGCACGAAGAATGTCGAAATTCCGTCCCGACGTCCCCATTGTGGCCGCAACGCCGGTGGAAAAAACCTTTCATCAGCTTTCGCTTTCCTGGGGCGTTTACCCGGTCATCGCAAGATACCAGAACACCACCGATCAGCTTTTTGTCCACGCCGTGGACTGCGCAAAACAAATCGACCTTGTGGCCGACGGAGACAGGGTCGTGGTCGTGGCGGGAATCCCCCTCGACACCCCCGGCAACACCAACATTCTCAAGGTCGAGCTTGTGGGAAATCCCTTAAGATAATTATTCTTCCCTGCAAAATCAAAACTGCCGACAAGTAAGCCTTGTCGGCAGTTTTTTATCTTTTTCTTTTTTGAGGGACAGGAGTCAGCCTGACAAGGAGCGGAACAAGCTTTTTTAAAAGCTCGCCGTCCTCGATGTCAAGAATAAAATGCTCCTTGGCACCGTCATAAGGAAATCCGAGAGAGCAATCCTTCATAAGTTCGGCCGCCTCGGGCAGCTTTTTGACAAAAACCGTGTTGTCGCACACCGTGAAAATCGGTTTATCTTCAACATAAACCATATATTCCCCGAACATTTTTCGGCAGCGAACATTATCAAATTCCGAAAGGCGCTCAAGCACAAACTCCGCATATTCGACGGAGGTAGCCATTATCTGTAGAACCTTGCGGGTCTCTCGCGGTATTCCATAAGCAGGCTGCCGGGAGCGCTTTCGAGGGTCACGTTATAGCTCATGAGCTCGGCGCCCGAGAGAATTTCGGTTTTGGCCTTTTCATAGCCGTAGTAGAAATCCACCTCATATTTCTTCTTGGGGTCGAGACCCTTAAGACCGATCGCAGCCACGGGATAGGGAGAATTGTCTCTTCTGAAAACAAAGACGCAGCCCTTGTTCTCTTCGGGAACGTTATACTGATAGGAGCACCATGAATAGGGATCGTAGCCGTCGTTGATGAGACGGTAGAAATCTCCGAGGAAATACTGACGGAGTCTTCTGACCTCGGCATAGGCTTTGCGAAGCTCGGCCTTGTCGAAATCGGGCTTTCTGAGATCCATGTTTATGGTGAGACCGCCGTTAAAGCCGCTGCGGACGGTGTAGGGATCATAGTTGCAGGTGGCGCAGACGGTGAAGGGAACAAAACGGTTGAGACTCATATTTATGGTCTGATTGAGCACGGGGTGGCGGAGCATATCTCCGAGAACATGATACCAAACCGAGCTGTCGGTTCTCCAAAGAGAATAGGAACGGGAGCAAAGCTCAAGGTCAAGTCTCGTGCCGCCGCCGCAGCAGTTGTCCACGATAAGGCCGGGATTGCGCTCGCGAATTCCGTCCCAAAGCTTGTAGAGACCTTCAACCACCTTGATTTCAAGCACGCCCTCGCGGTTTTCCTCCTCGTTGGCGAAAACATCGCCCCAGTGAATACCGTCGTCGGTTCTGAAAATGTCGACGCCGTAGGTCTTGATGCACTCGTCAAGATAGCGAATCATGTAATCAAGAGCCTCGTCGCTCGCCATGTTCAGCGTACCGCCCTTGCGGCCGGGCTCGTGAAGAATATATTCTGGGTGCTCGTTGGCCATGGTGCAGTTTTCGGGATAAAACTCGGGAGAGAACCACAGCATGAATTTATAGCCCTTTTCGTGGGCAATGTCGCCGAGGATTTTAACACCCTTCGGATAACGCTCGTGGTCGACATTCTTCTCGATGGGGAAGGTATAGTTTCCCTGACCTGCGGGGAAGCCGCCCACATGCCACCATGCGTCGTGCCAATACATCTCGGCGCCGGTATCGTCCATGACGTTCTGAACCCAGTTTATTTCATTTTCGCCGTTGGTGGCGTTTTCGTCGGGGCAGGGAGAGGAAATGGGCGGGAACATAATTTTTCCGTCGGTGTCTCTCGGGGCGACATAGTTTATGTAGGCTCTGCGGAAGGCGTTGTATCCGTCCTCCGGCTCGCCCTCCCAGTATACATACATAACTCTGGGCATACGAAGCTTTTCGCCGGGCTTCATATAGAAATTGCAGCGCTTAAGACCGCCCTTGAAGGACATTACGCCCTCTTTAATGTGGAAATAGGCCTTCCAAAAGCCGCTCCAACCGAGCGCAAGGCAGACTCCGCCGCCCGGCCAATCGGTTATAAAATAGGGAGAATAATACTCGCCGCAGGAACAGCCGGTGCATTCAAAGCTTTCGTCCTCTTTAAGGGTCTTGAACTCCTCGCTCATTTCCTCGAGAGTGGCGAATTTGCAGCCCTCGTTGCCGCGCATAAGGTGAATTACGGGGCGATCCTCATCTCCCATGACATATTTCGGGTTTTCAAGGTGAGCCGACATGTTGACCGATCCCTTGAAGGGAGGCTTGAAATTGAGGTCATAGGCGTTAATATCGGTAATTTGCTTGGTGTTTTCGCCGGTGGTGTTTTCGAAATAAACAGTAAAATCCACCACGCGGTTGTCATAAAAGCTGCCCTTCATTTCAACCGCAAGGCCGTTTTCAAGCACGGTGCGGCGGAAAATTTTCTGATTGTTTTCCTCTCCCGTGACGGTCTCCTCGCACTTTGCGTCGTGAAGGGAAATTTCCTCTCCGTCATACTTAAAGCTGACCGGAATACCCTTGGGGAATGCGGCGGCATGGGAGTTTTTTTCCCCGCCTTCGGTTTCTCTGCCCTCAAGCATGCTCAGGCAGTCGTCGTTACAAATCATTGCCATAAAAATTTTCCTCCGAAATTACAGGGTTCCGAAAATTCTGTCGCCGGCGTCGCCGAGACCGGGAACGATGTATGCGTTTTCGTTAAGCTTTTCGTCAACGGCGGCGGTGAAAAGGGGAACGTCGGGATGAGCCTCGGTGAAGGCCTTGAGTCCCTCGGGAGCCGCAATCATGCAGACAAACTTAATGCTGTGGGGATGTCTCTGTTTAATCTGGGTAACGGCGTCGATAGCCGAGCCGCCGGTGGCAAGCATGGGATCGACCACGATAACGTCGCGCTCGGGCATATCCTCGGGCAGCTTGCAGTAATATTCAACGGGCTTGTGGGTGTCGGGATCGCGGTAAAGACCGATGTGGCCGACCTTTGCGGCGGGAAGCAGGGTCATCATACCGTCGACCATACCGAGACCCGCGCGGAGAATGGGCACCACGACCAGCTTTCTTCCGGCGACGACCTTTGCGGTGGTCTTTTGAATGGGAGTTTCGATTTCGATGTCCTGAAGGGGCAGATCGCGGGTGGCCTCATAGCAAAGCAGGGTGGCGATTTCCGACACGAGGGCGCGGAATTCCTTGGAGCCGGTATCCTTTTTGCGGATAAAGGTCATTTTGTGCTGAATAAGAGGATGATTGACAACGGTTACGTTTTCCATAATTGTTCTCCTTTATTTGAATTACATTTTTCCTTCTTCGATGTCGGCGATCATGGCGACTCTTTTGGCGTGACGCCCGCCTTCATACTCGGTGTCGACAAAAAGGTCGGCAAGCTCGACTCCCACTCCGGGGCCGACCACGCGGCCGCCCATGCAAAGGATGTTGGCGTCGTTATGAAGTCTTGTGTATTTGGCGCTGAAGTGGTCGGAGCAGACGGCGGCGCGTA
>URYV01000020.1 GCA_900552285.1 uncultured Oscillospiraceae bacterium | reverse complement strand
CCTACGTTAAGACTTCCTATTGTAACATCATAGCTCTTATTTGTAAGCGCGGTTATGCGTTTCGGTGAATTTGATAAAGCAATGGCTGCTTAAATTCTTCAATTTGCTCAACAAAAAAAATTACCGACGTTTCGGCATAAAAAAGGCGGAATTTTTGGGAATAATGTTTTCGGGAAACATGACAGAGGAGCGGGTGGAAAGGCTTTTGCCCAAAATAACCGCCCGCGCGGCCAAAAAGGGGAGAGACGCCGAAATTCTTTTTCACCCCGGCTTTACCGACGAAGAGCTTAAAAGCGGAGTGAAATTTCACGGCTTTTATAAATCGCCCGGCAGAAAAAACGAATATAACGCCGCCATAAATCTTAAAAACAAAAAAGCGTAGTTTAAAGAATCTTTAAACTGCGCTTTTGTTATGTATGTGAAATTTATTCCTCGTCGAGATACTCATCGATGATATATCTCGGCCGTGCCTGAACCTCCTCGTATATGCGGGCGATGTAGTGGCCGATTATGCCGAGGGTGAGCATTATTATGCTGCCTATGAACAGAAGAAGGAAAATGACGGTGGTCATGCCCTCGATGGCGCGGCCTGAAATTTTGTCCACAAGGGCCCAAACGCCGATGAAAATCGAGATGATGAAAACAAGGGTGCCGCACCATGTCACAAACTGCATGGGATTGGCGGTGAAGCTTGTGATTGAAGTGACGGCATATCCGAAAAGGTCCTTTTTCGACCACTTGGTCTTGCCGCCCGCCTTGCCACATCATAGGTGACCGACGTGCTCTTATATCCCACCCAAGACGACAGCGTTCGGAAAAACATTCTGTGCTCGGGCATTTTTATAAGGGCGTTGACCACCTTGCGGTCGAGCAGCTTATAGTCGGAGGCGTTTTTCATGTTCATTTTGGTGCATTTTGAAAGCAGCTTGTAGAAAAGATTGACAAGTCCTCTGTGGATAAGAGGCTCCTTGCCTCGGTAGTTCTTGATTCCCTCCACAACCTCAAAGCCCTGCTGCCACAGACCGTACATTTCGGGCAGCTTTTCGGGAGGGTGCTGAAGGTCGCAGTCCATAACCGCAACGCAGTCGCCGCCGCAGGCCTTAAGTCCCGCAAAAATGGCGGCGTCCTTGCCGAAATTTCTCGAAAATCTTATGCCCTTTATCCGTCGGTCGGCGGCATGAAGCTCGGAAATAATGCGCCATGAGCGGTCGGTCGAGCCGTCGTCGATAAAGAAAATTTCAAAATCGATGTCGGCATTTTTTAAAACCGTTTTCACCTTGTCCGCGGCGATGTTCAGGGTCTCCTCTTCATTAAATACAGGTATGACAACCGAAAGCATTTTTTCCCCTCCAAAGAAAAAGCTCAGATATATGAATTATAGCTTGTTTTGTAATTTTTTGCAATATAATTCGGAAAAAAAGCGGCATTGTTTCCAGCCCTTTGCACCCACGGCGGGGAAAACCGAAATTTATTTTGCCCCCTTGTTTGTTTCGTGCCTCGGTCGGGTCTCGGCCGTCCGGTTATTCGGGTTGGTGTCGTCGGGGGCAAGACCGGCCAAAATCTCCTCATAATGCGCCGCTTTGCCGTCCATATATTTTACCGTGGCCTCGGCTTCCTCCAACCGTTTATAGGCTTCCTTTCGCTGCTTAAGAATGATAGCATACCTTGCCCGCAGATTTTCCTCCGATTGCTCCAAAAGGCAAAGTCGGCAATATTCCCGAATGTCCTCGATTGACGCGCCGCAGCCTTTGAGACATTTGATTCCCTGCATCCAATTGACGGATTCTTCGTTGAACACCCGTCGGTTGCCGCCGTCCCGTTCGCAGGGCAGCAGGCCCTCGTCGGTGTAAAAACGCAGGGTGTGCTCGGTCACGTCAAACATTTTCGCCATCTGTTTTATTGTATAGTACATTTCGGCCTCCGAAAAAAATTCTTGACTTCGTGTTACTCAAACTTGTTACAATAATTGTAGCACAGACCCGATGTCTGCGCAATATTAAAACGGAGGACAAACCAATGGAATATTTAACCTTAAATAACGGCGTCAAAATGCCGCTTGTCGGCTTCGGCACCTTTATGCTCGGAGGGGAGACCTGTACCGAGGCGGTTGCCGCGGCAATCAAAAGCGGTTATCGGATGATCGACACGGCGGAGGCCTACGGCAACGAAAGGGCGGTGGGCGAAGGGATACTCAAAAGCGGCGTTGACCGTAAGGAGCTGTTTGTCGTCACCAAAGTGAATTTCAAATCCTATGAAAACGCCGAACAGACGGTCATGCAGTCGCTCGGCAATTTGCAGACCGATTATATCGACCTGCTGCTCCTGCATTGGCCCTTTGCAAATTACTATGCGGCATGGCGCGCTTTGGAAAAGCTGTACGCAGAAGGCAAAGCCCGCGCAATCGGTGTTTCCGATTTCGAGCCGGATAGGCTGCTTGATCTGATTGCCTATAACAAGGTTGTCCCGGCGGTAAATCAAATCGAAACCAATCTCTATTGTCAGCGTGTCTCCGAGAGAATTTGGATGGATAAGAGCCGGGTGGCGCATATGGCCTATGCTCCGCTGGGTCGGGGCAGCCGCAACGAAATGTTTGCCGAACCCGCCGTGTCTGCTCTCGCCGAAAAATACGGCAAGACCCCTGCACAAATTCTGCTGCGGTTTTTGGTGCAGAGGGGTATCGCCGTCATTCCGAGAAGCGCCAAACATGAGCATATCAAAGAAAATTTCGAGCTGTTCGATTTTGCGCTGACCGCCGATGAAACGGCGCGGCTTTCGGCGCTCGACAAAAAAGAACCGCTCATAGGAAGGCCTGAAACGCCGGAGCTTGTTGAGCTTTCACAGACGTGGTAAATTTTTGCGTACCGCGGCAAATGCGCCGCCCGACTGAACCGAACCGCAGCACCGCTTTGCTTTCAACGTTTGCCCTGTTTCCGAAATAAACTTAAATCCGGGGGGCAGATACACCGACGGCGCAGCCGAAGTCATAATAAAAATTTTAAAATAAAAGCAGGCAGGGGAGCTAAACTCTCATGCCTGTTAATTTTGTCAATGATATTTAAATCTGTCCCGCCCATGCCGTCAAGCAAACCGCATACGCCGCTTTTTAAATCCTAAAAAGCTATCCCTTTAGGGTTGTATAAAATCTCAGCAGACCCGTCGGTATTTACACCTAATATAAAGTCGACCAAATGGGCGGATTCTTTGGATTTTTCTTTGTGCTTTTCTGTCGGCAGGCCGATACCGTAGAATATGCCGTCCGGTTTATAATCGGAAAGCAGTTTGTCTATGGCCTTTGTATACCGGTTGTCCGCAATCAATTCATTGACCTTTTTATAGTCGGGAAAATAAAACCTGTCCTTGTTTTCAAAAAACAAAGAAATGTTGTTTTTTACGGCTACAATGTCTGGAATAATTGAGTCTTTATTCTTTTGGCCGTCGGTACTGTCGGGGTGCAAAACCCTGCCAGTACCGCTTTGCGGAAAATCGAAACAAACAATATGCCATCCGTTATCGGTTAAATACCGTAATAACGCTTTTGTTACTTGCTCCTCGGTCATTATGCGTCTCTCCAAAGCGAACCGTCGGGAAATAAAATTGCATCCGCAAAGTAGGAAAAGACCCTTATGTGCTTGACTTTCGAATAAGCGGAACCGTATCTGACCTGCATAAAATATCTGGAAATCTCATTGTTGCCAAGATCGGCATAATCCTTGACCAAAAGATTGTTGCGGGAACAGCTTTTTACATCTCTGAAAAAATCCTCAATGGTTGAACCCTTGTCATTATGAATAATGAGCGTTCGGTTGACCTCGTCAACTTCAATTCTGCCCCACACCATTACCAAATTGCTGCGCCTGTCCTCGAAAGTCAATCCCTGACGGCATGATAAATAATCTATGGCCGCCAAGCATCCGGGGTATGGGTCGCCTCTGAAACCGGCATTTATCTGATATAGTGCGGTGGTTTCTCTTGATTTTAATAGCTCTCCCAATACATATCCGCCTGTTTCATATCGAGAAAGGTAATTTATAAGATATTGAGTGGGAACCGTTTGCACGGCAGACAGGGGCGACATCTGTTCTGCCGATTTTCCGTCGGCTTTGGCAACAAATTGGGCTTGCATTTGGTTGCGCTTGTTGCGTATTACAACATTTCCGAGAAGTCGTGAGCGTGCGGGAATAACACCGAGCGTTTGTGTTGCGTCGATAATTTCATTGATTGCCGCAAACATATCGGTCATACTGTCGGAAGTTGAATCGGGGCAACCGGAATAGCTTATAATATCCGAGTCAAAACATAACCCTTTATCTGCAAAATGCGGGGCCGCAGCAGGGTTGCTTCGATATGCGTTTATATCGTCGGACGGGAAGTAGTATAAAAGCGCGGGAATGTTGTATACGCTCATAACGCCTTCAAGCGCGCGGAATATAAGAGGATTGATTTCGTCCCATTTTGTAGCTGCGGCACCGGTTTTTCGATTTGTTCTTGAAATCAATTTTCCTTCGGGATAAATATAGAATGCAGGCACGCTGTTTTCCGCGGCGGCTGCGATTCTTGCAAATCGCTGAAAAGCATTGTGACCCGTTCCGGCTTCTGTGGTTACTTCAATAGCGAATACGGGCTCGTTGTCCTTTTCGACAATCAAATCCGGCGCATCCAGATAAAGAATCTTTCTGATATGATCCGGCATTGTATGAAACCGAGTCGGATTGTTGGCGTCGCTTTCGTAAATTCTGTTTTTTATAACAGGCTTGCCGCTTAAGGCCGTGTGATCTATGATATAGTCGGCAAAGCTTTCGGTACTGTACCAAACTCTATACATTTTCCTTCTCCTTCCTTCTGATGTCCTCGGCAATGGGAAGCGCCACGTTGTAAATAAGGAGCGGAGGCACGGCATTTCCCGTTTGCACGCGCTCTTGCACAATACCGCCGAGAAAAACATAGCTGTCGGGAAAGCTCTGAATTCTTGCTCTTTCTCTTATGGTGAGTCCTCTCGGCTGGGTGGGGTGTCCGAATTGAAATTGAGGACGAATGCCGCCGGCAAGCTGGGTGGGGCTTGGAGCGTCTTCACGCAGGCGAATTCTTTGCTTGAATTTCGGATACATCGGCTTTCCCGGCTCGGTGGATGCAATTCTGTTGATGGTTTCCTGCGGATGATTGGGAGAAACATGATTGCTTAATTTCTCGGGTGGAGCAATGCCCTCTATTTTTCCCTTGCCTTTCATCAGTTTTTGATATTCGCTTTCGGCGGGTTTGGTGTATTTGCAAATTTCTTCGTTGTTTCCGAGCTCGGGAAGATCAGAAATCGCATCATGAACGGTACGATAATTGTTTCTGAATTTGCCGATGGGAAAGACATATTCAGGGGAGAGCCCTCTTTTTTGTTTAACACCGACAAAAATCAATCTTTGACGAATCTGAGGAACACCGAAATCGGCGGCATTTAACAAATCTACCGTGGTGGTATATCCGAGCGAATTCATAAAAGCTTCAATGTCTTTTTCGAATTGTCCTCCGGCGGTACTTCTCATGCCCGATACATTTTCAAGAATTATATAATCCGGCTCAAACTCTTTGACGAATTTCATATACTCCAAAAACAGGAAATTGCGTTCATCGTTGTCATTGTGCTTTCTGTTGGCAATGGAAAATCCTTGGCAGGGCACTCCGCCGGTTATTAAATTAACCTTGCCGATTCCTTTGCTTTGGAGCAATTCTTTGATTTTTTTGGGCTCTGTTTTTGTAATGTCTCCCAAACATCCGATGGCGTTGGGATGATTGTGAGACCATGTTCGCATGGCGGGTTCAAAATGGTCTATGCCGAGCACCGATTCAAATCCCGCCCAAGAGCAGCCGACCGCAAAACCGCCGGCACCGCAAAACAAATCAATCATAGTGAGTTTGCTTTCATCGTGTTTGAATTTATCGGTATTCAAGAATGTGATTTCATCATCACATAAATAAGAACTTTTTTCAACCGGAATATTCTTATTCCAAATATTTGATACCATTTTGGCTGACTCCTAAGCACTTTTTTTAATTTGTTTCTTCAATGGCTTCCGTAAATCTATGAGCGTATCTTCCGTTTTTATTCCCATGGACGCTGAGACGACTGCAGCAATGCCAACTCCGTGGAGAAGTAACTATGGTTGAGCCTTTGCCCGGCGGTGCAAAGCGGAAATTGCCTTTTGCTATGCTGCACCTTCGAATATTACTTATCCGCTGCAACGCCGGATTTCATCCAGGCGTCCACTTCGCTTATTTTGAATTTCCACAGCCTGCCGATCTTGGCGGCGGGCATTCCTCTGCGCTCGATCCAGTCGAGAACGGTATCACGACTGACGCCCAAATATTCCATAATCTCTTTCATTGAATACCAGCGCTCAAGGTTGTTATCCATAGCGAAGCCCTCCGTTTTCACTAAAACATAATATTATAAAATATATTATATCACAGTTTTTGAAATTTCGCAAGGTTAATGCGGTTTTATTCGGAGTTTACAGGAAAAAATCATAATAAAAGGGCAAAAGCCCCCTTTCGAAAAATCGATAGACGGCCTTAGTAAAGGCACAAAACTGGAACTTCCCGTATTAGTAGCCGCTTTTTACGGACTTCGCCGAGGCGAGTTTGTGGGGCTTAAATGGGACGCTATCGACTTTGAACGGGGAACAATTACCATTAAGCATACGGTTACTTCGGTGCAGATAGACGGTAAAACAAAAATGTACGCACAGGACTCTGCAAAAACAAAATCCAGTATGCGTACACTTCCGTTGGTCGGTAGTTTTGCTGAATATTTCAAAGAGGTTAAAGCGGCACAAGAGGTGAATAAAAAGGTTTGCGGTAACTGCTACAATTACGAATATGACGGCTATGTTTTTGTTGATGAGTTGGGTAATCTGATGAAACCTGATTATTTAACAAGCCAGTTTCCGATATATATTCAAAAGCACGGCTGTAAGCGAATGCGTTTTCACGATTTAAGACACGGTTGTGCAAGTCTGCTTCTTGCTAACGGAGTTCCGCTCAAACAAATTCAGGAATGGCTGGGTCACAGCGATTTTTCCACTACCGCTAATATCTATGCTCACCTTGATTACTCGTCAAAGTTATCTTCGGCAAGTGCTATGGTACACGGAATGGCATTGCCCGAAACAGTAAATTTCGGAAACAAATGGCAAACAATCGAAAACGAAAAGTGATTAAATAAATCTGTAAACCGGAATGCTTACAAAACAAAAAATCGTCGCAAGCTTCATATCGCTTGCGACGACGATGGCGGAGACGGTGAGATTCGAACTCACGTGCGATTGCTCGCAAACTGATTTCGAGTCAGCCCCGTTATGACCACTTCGATACGTCTCCGTGAACGTTACCATTCGGTACGCTGACTATTCTATCAAAAAGCGGGGCTTTTGTCAAGAATATTTTCCTCAAAATCGGCTTTTTTCTCATCTTTTGTTTGCGAGGTGCGGGTCTTTGGCGGCAACGGGTCGGCTTTACACGGATTTTACAAAACCGAGGTAACCGATTTTGCAAAAAGCTGATAAACTTTAAATTGTAAAAGAAGTAAAAAAGCAAATTCAGGAGTCAAACAGCATGACCGCAGCGCAAATCACGGCGGAGATTTTTCAAAAGGTTTCGGGCCGTTTAAAGCTCCTCTGCCCGACGAACGTCCGGGGTATAATGCCGAAATCGGCGTCGAACGGAAGCTCTTTAAATTGTGATTTATCAGCGGTTAAAACGGAGGAAAAGGTATGAGTATTTTTGATGTGTTGACCATGATCGGGGGGCTGTGTCTCTTTCTGTTCGGCATGAACGTCATGGGTCAGGCCCTTGAAAAAAGGGCGGGGGGAAGCCTTCGCAAGGTTCTCGGCAAGATGACCACAAAAAGAGCGGCGGGCTTTTTGACCGGCTGCGGAGTTACTTCCATTATACAAAGCTCGTCGGCCACCACGGTAATGGTCGTCGGTTTTGTAAACTCGGGTCTTATGACCCTTAAACAGGCCATAAACGTCATTATGGGCGCCAATGTCGGCACGACGGTTACGGCGTGGATACTGTCTCTCGGCGGCATAAGCAGCGACAACACCTTCGTTAAGCTTTTAAAGCCGTCGTCCTTTACGCCCGTTCTTGCTCTTGTGGGAATAATTTTTTATATGTTCTCAAAAAGTGACAAAAAGAAGGACACGGGAACCATTCTTCTCGGCTTTGCGACTCTCATGTTCGGAATGGAGACCATGACCTCCGCCGTGTCGGGACTGTCGCAGGTGCCGGCCTTCAAACAGCTTTTTGTCACCTTTTCAAACCCCGTGCTCGGTGTGCTTGCCGGGGCGATGCTGACTGCCGTTATCCAGTCCTCCTCGGCATCGGTGGGAATTTTGCAGGCGCTTGCCATGACCGGCCAGGTCAGCTTTGCCGCCGCCATTCCCATTGTCATGGGGCAAAACATCGGCACCTGTATAACCGCCGTGCTTTCCTCTGTTGGCGCCAACAAAAACGCCAAGCGGGCGGCCTTTGTGCATCTTTCCTTTAACGTTATCGGAACCGCCGTGTGGCTGACGGTTTTCTCGGTCGTCAAGGCGATTTTTCATCCCGCGTTTCTTTCCCTTTCGGCAAGCCCCGCGGGAATTGCCGTGGCTCATTCGGCCTTTAACCTGCTTTGCGTTATGCTGCTCATGCCCATGGCGTCGCTGCTTGAAAAGCTGGCGCTCAGGGTCATTCGCGACGACGAAGTCCCCGAAAAGGACGAAAAGCTTGACGAACGTCTGCTTGTCACGCCCGCCCTTGCCCTTGAGCAATGCAAAAGCGTGACCGCCGACATGGCAAGAAGGTCTGTCAGGGCGCTTGGCAACGCACTTTTATGTCTTGAAAGCTATTCCGACGAGCTTGCCGACAAAATAAGGCGGGACGAGGAAAAAACCGATAAATATGAGGACATTTGCGGAACCTACCTTATAAAGCTGTCGGCCAAGGACCTTTCCGACTCGGCAAGCGAGGAGGCGGCGGGACTGCTTAAAATCATAGGCGATTTCGAGCGCATAGGCGACCACGCCGTCAATCTTCTGGAATCGGCCGAGGAAATGAAGCGTAAGGGACTCGAGTTTTCCCCCGAGGCCAAAAGCGATTTGAAGGTCATGGGCGGTGCGGTCACCGAAATATTGAATTTGACCCTGACCGCCTTTAAAAACGGCGATATTACGGCGGCGGACAAGGTCGAGCCTCTCGAGCAGGTTGTGAACACCTTAAAGGAGAGCCTGCGTACCCGTCACATTTTCCGTATGCAAAAGGGAGATTGCAGCATCGAGGCGGGCTTTGTGCTGTCGGACATCATAACCAATCTCGAGCGGGCGTCGGACCATTGCTCCAACATCGCGGTATGTATCATCGACGAGGCGCACCACACCCTCAACGTCCACGAAACCCTCAAGAGAACCCGCCGCGACAGCGAGGAATTCAAGCAGGATTTCAAGGCCTATGCGGCAAAATATGCCATATAATCGAATGTAAAAAGAAAACGCAGACGGAAAAGCGTCTGCGTTTTTTATGTTATAACAAATTAAAGGCTGTCGATGTAACTGCAGGCGGCAAGCGCGGCAACGGCGCCGTCGGCCGCAGCGGTTGTGACCTGACGAATCCTTTTGGCGCGGCAGTCGCCCGCCGTGAAAATGCCCTTTGTTTTGGTCGTACAGTCCTCTCCCGAGACGACATATCCGCTGCCGTCCAGGTCGCAAAGCACCGAGAAGGGCTCATTTTGCGGCACAAGTCCCACCGCCAAAAAAGCTCCGCCGCAGGGCAGAAGAAGATTGCTTCCGTCGGATTTTTTGATGTTGACGCCCGAAAGCTCCTCTTTGCCTTCAAAGCCTTCCACCGTCGCGCCGGTGATTATTTCCACGTTTTCTTTTGAATAAAGCTGGTCGGCAAGGGTCTTTTCGCCGGTGAGAAAATCGAGATTTTGCACCACCGTGACCTTGCTGCAAAGCTCGGAAAGCAGAACCGCCTCCTGGAGGGCGGAGTTTCCGCCGCCGATGACGGCCACGTCCTGCCCCTTGTAGAAGGCTCCGTCGCAAACGGCGCAAAAGGAAATGCCGTTTCCGATGAATTTTTCTTCGTTTTCGACGCCGAGCAGACGGTGCTTTGCCCCCGAGGCGATTATGACGGCCTTGCCTTCAAAGTCTCCGCCGTCGGTGACGACGGTCTTGACCTCTCCGTCCTTTACGGAGGAAACCTCGGCCATTTCCATGTCGGCTCCGAGGGTCAGCGCCTGCTCCACAAGCTTTTCGGCAAATTCGTTGCCCGAAAGGGGAGCAAATCCGGGGATGTTTTCAACCTTGGGGGAAAAGGTTATCTGTCCTCCGAAGGTCTCCTTCTCTATAACAAGAACCGATTTTCCGGCTCTTTTTCCGTAAACTGCGGCGGTCAGCCCCGCAGGGCCGCCGCCGATGATTATAATGTCATACATTTGTTACACCCGAAATTCAGTTGAGATGCTTTTTGATGTCGGAGACGCCGGAGAATTTCTCGGCCTGTCCGTCCTTTATGACCACAAGGGTGGGAGCCTGCTTAACGCCCAGCTCCTTTGCAAAATCAGGCTGCTCGTTGGCATAGACCTTGGTGTATTCCACGCCGGCCTTGTCAAGCGTCGCGCAGGCTATTTTGCAGTTGGGGCAGGTGGCGGTCACAAAAAGAATGTTGCCGTCCTTTATCGACTCATCGGCAGGAGCTTCGGTTATCTTTTCCGCAACGGTCTTTGTGTCCTCTCCGCCGATAACGCCGTGGTGGGTGAGGGTGGAGCGGCCGATGTCATAAACCTTGCGGTCCTTATATTCCTGGGTTTTGCCGTCGTTCCAGTTTTGAACCGGGCGGTAGTAACCGGTGATTCGGCTGTATATTTCGGTGGTCTCGCCGCAAATTGGGCACTTTTTCTGTTCGCCCGACAGGTATCCGTGGGTCTTGCAGACCGAATAGGTGGGGGACATGGTGTAGTAGGGCAGCTTGTAGTTTTCGGCTATCTTGCGGACAAGATTTGCAGCCGCCTTCCAATCGGGCAGCTTTTCGCCCAGGAATGCGTGGAAAACGGTACCCGAGGTGTAGAGCGTTTGCAGCTCGTCCTGAACGTCGAGAGCCGAGAAAATGTCCTCGGTGTATCCCACGGGCAGGTGGGAGCTGTTGGTGTAGTAGGGGGTGTCGTCGCAGCTCTTGGCAGCGGTGATGATGCCGGGAAAGCGCTTGACGTCGTGCTTTGCGAGACGGAAAGAGGTGGACTCGGCGGGGGTGGCCTCGAGATTATAGAGGTCGCCGTACTGCTCCTGATAGTCGGAAAGACGCTCTCTCATGTGGTTGAGCACCTCGACGGTGAAGTCCTGGGTCTCCTTGTGGGTCAAATCCTTTCTCAGCCATTTGGCGTTGAGGCCGGCCTCGTTCATGCCCACAAGACCGATGGTGGAAAAGTGGTTGTTGAAGGTGCCGAGATAACGCTTGGTATAAGGATAAAGGCCGTTGTCGAGCAGCTTGGTGATGACCGTTCTCTTGATTTTAAGAGATCTTGCGGCAATGTCCATGAGCTTGTCAAGACGGTCGAAGAAATCCTTTTTGTCCTTTGCGAGATAGGCAATTCTGGGCATATTTATGGTTACGACGCCCACCGAGCCGGTGGACTCGCCGCTTCCGAAAAAGCCGCCGGATTTTTTGCGCAGCTCGCGAAGGTCGAGACGGAGTCTGCAGCACATGGAGCGAACGTCGGAGGGCTCCATGTCGGAATTGATGTAGTTGGAGAAATAGGGGGTGCCGTATTTGGCGGTCATTTCAAAGAGAAGCTTGTTGTTCTCGGTTTCCGACCAATCGAAATCGCGGGTTATGGAATAGGTGGGAATGGGATACTGGAAGCCTCTGCCGTTGGCGTCGCCCTCGATCATGATCTCGATGAAGGCCTTGTTGACCATGTCCATTTCCTTTTTGCAGTCTTTGTATTTGAAATCCAGTTCCTTGCCGCCCACGATTGCGTTGAGCTCGGCGAGGTCGGCGGGAACGGTCCAGTCAAGGGTGATGTTGGTGAAGGGCGACTGGGTTCCCCAGCGGCTGGGGGTGTTGACGCCGTAGATAAAGGACTGTATGCACTGCTTGACTTCCTTGTAGGAAAGGTTGTCGACCTTGACAAAGGGAGCAAGATAGGTGTCGAAAGAGGAAAATGCCTGAGCGCCCGCCCATTCGTTCTGCATGATTCCGAGGAAGTTGACCATCTGATTGCAGAGGGTGGAAAGGTGGGATGCGGGGGAGGAGGTTATCTTTCCGGGAACTCCGCCGAGCCCCTCCTGAATGAGCTGCTTAAGCGACCAGCCGGCGCAGTAGCCGGTCAGCATGGAAAGGTCGTGAATGTGAATGTCGGCGTTTCTGTGAGCGTCGCCGATTTCGTCGTCATAAACCTCCGACAGCCAATAGTTGGCGGTAATCGCACCGGAGTTGCTGAGAATGAGGCCGCCAACCGAATAGGTGACGGTGGAATTTTCCTTAACTCGCCAGTCGTTTATCTGAAGATAGTTGTCGACTATTTTTTTATAGTCAAGCAGCGTGGTGCTCAAGTTTCTGAATTTTTCTCTCTGCTTGCGGTAAAGAATGTAGGCCTTGGCCACGCTGTCGTATCCGCTCTTGATAAGCACCGATTCGACGCTGTCCTGAATGGCTTCGACGGTGATTTTGCCGTCGGCGATTTTCTGCTCGAAATCCGAGGTGACCTTGAGGGCGAGAAAATCCACCGTGTCGGGATGATAGTTCATTTCGCAGGCGTCAAAGGCCTTGGTTATGGCGTTTCTGATTTTGGAAAGGTCAAAATTTACTTCCTTTCCGTCTCTTTTGATAACGGTATACATGACTTTTCTCCTTTTTGTTTTTCATATCTCTACCCGCCCTCTTTCGGGCGGAAAACATTCGCCGAATATGAGTATACATTTCTTTTTTTTGAATGTCAAGGGGTAAAACACAATATCTTGTGGAATTTTTTAAATATCAATTCCACGAATTTGCACATTTGGTATATACTTTGAGGCTGCTTTTGCCATTTTTTCAAGGGTTTCGGGGCTGTGAGGGGACAGTCCTTCGCCGATGAGATTGCCGCTGTCCTTAAACTGCTGAAGAAAATAATTTTTAGCGGGGGCAATCATTTGCGCTATGCTTTCTATATCGGAAATTTCGTGAAATTCCTTCGTCACGGTGGTGCGGAATTCAAAGGGCACCGAGCCGCCGTTTAAAATGTTGATGGTCTTTTCTATGGGTGAAAAATCAAAGTTGTCAACTCCCACGGTCATTCGGTATTTTTCCCTCGAATTTTTAATGTCGACGGCCGCATAGTCGCAAAGGTCGCCGTCGATTATGCTTTTAAGGCGGTCGGGAAAGCTGCCGTTGGTGTCGATTTTAACGGCAAAGCCCAGTTCCTTCACCTTTTTAAGAAAATCGGGCAGTTCCTTATAAAGAAGAGGTTCTCCGCCGGTCACACACACCCCGTCAAGCAGCCCGCGCCGCTTTTCGAGAAAGGCGAGAATTTCCTCCTCGGGGATGATGTCGTCCTTTGAAATGTCGGTCACAAGCAGGGCGTTGTGACAAAAGGGACATCGGAAATTGCACCCGCCGGTGAAAAGGGTGCAGGCGGTTTTTTGGGGAAAATCAAGCAATGTAAGCTTTTGAAGTCCGTAAAAGTTCATTTTTGCCTCCGACACAATATGTAGTGGTTATATTCTATCATACCCCTTTACAAATTGCAATATGTATGATATACTTTTGTCGAAAAAAATTAAAAACCCTTTTGGGAGGACAAAATGTATAACGATAAAATAATTTCTCACGAGGACTATGCCGAGCCGGTCTGTCCTCTTTGCGACCCGACAAAAACCGAAAGCTTCATTCCCGCCGACCGTGTGATTTCGGCTCTCGACCGCTATCTTGACAAAAACGACTATGACGGCGCCCTTAAAACCCTGCTCTACTGGAAGGATGAGGCCGAAAAAATCGGCGACGACAGGGGCCTTCTCACGGTGGAAAACGAGCTGTGCGGTCTTTACCGCAAGCTTTCGAAAAGGGAGGAGGCCTATGCCGCCTGCGAAAAGGTGCTGTCCCTTATAGACAAGCTTGACATCGGCAAATCGGTGACGGCGGGAACGGCGCTGCTTAACGTTGCCACGGTCTACAAGGCCTTCGGCGAGGCTCAAAGGGGGCTGCCTCTTTTTGACCGCGCCTTTGAAATCTACGGCATGAATTTGTCGGAGGGCGACCCCGCTTTCGGCGGGCTTTATAACAACAAGGGGCTTGCCCTTTGCGACCTCGGGCGTTTTGAAGAGGCTCTCGACTGCTGTAAAAAGGCAATTGAAATCATGAAAAAAGCCCCGAACGGTTCGTGGGACGCGGCAATTTCCTATCTCAATGCGGCCGACGTTTACTACCGCGACAAGGGGCAGGAGGCCGAGGCCGAAATCGAGCGCTGCGTCGAGACGGCGTGGCAGCTTTTGAACGGCGACGAGCCCCAAAACGGCTATTATGCCTTTGTGGCCGAAAAATGCGCCCCAACCTTCGGATATTACGGATATTTCTTCTATGAAAGAGAGCTTAAAGCGAGGGCAAAGAAAATCTATGAAGGGAATTGAAGGGGCAAAAAAATATTTTGAAGTTTACGGAAACATCCTTAAGGAGCAGTTTCCCGACGTCGTGAAATACACCGCCTTCGGCCTTTGCGGCCAGGGCTCGGAATGCTTGGGCTTTGACGACGAAATTTCAAGAGACCACGATTTCGAACCGGGCTTTTGTCTTTTCCTCCCCGACGAAAGCAAGGTCGACCGAAGAACGGCCTTTTTGCTGGAGCGGGCCTATGCAAAGCTGCCAAAGGAGTTTGACGGGGCAAAAAGGAGCCTTGTCTCTCCCGTGGGCGGCAGCCGCCGAGGGGTCATGCGCACCGCCGACTTTTTTGAAAAAACCGTGGGCAAAAGGGACGGAGTCCTCTCAAAATACGAATGGTTAAATATTCCCGAAAGCTGCCTTCTCGAGGCGGTGAACGGCGAAATTTTCGAGGATAATTTCGGAGAGGTGACAAAAATTCGGCAAAGGCTTGCCTTTTATCCCGACGACATTGCGAGAAAAAAGCTTGCCTCGGCGCTGATTATATGCGGTCAGGCCGGTCAGTATAATTTTTCCCATTTTTCTTCCTGCCTTCCTGATACGTAATCTTCGCAGTCCGCTTCTGTATGAAAAATTTCATGAAAATTCTCATAACTGCGGACCTTCTACATACCCTCTATAATACCGTCTTTTTACAAACACTGTCAATGGTCTTTTCCTGTAAAATCCCTCAAAATATCTATTATGAGACAAATCGTTCAACAGCCACGTACAGCCTTCCCTTTTTCGTCTGATTCCCCACTTCCTCCAGCACGCACTTACCAAGGCCCCGGAGAGTCAGCACGTCGCCCTGCAGGCCTGGTTGACGATCCGGTTGGCCCGGGTGCGCTGGATCTTGTAGTCGGATGCA